>JALSJZ010000045.1 GCA_026989135.1 Sedimenticola sp.
GCTCCGGGGAGCAGCTTAGGATTTGCGCCGATGGCGTGTTCAGATAGGCCGCATAAGGCGCTGGATTGGATTTTCGCAGAGCCTGGTATGCAACCCAGGGGTCACCATCCACAGGCACTGAGAAGCATTGGGAGAGGTTTACCTGGTAGCAGTCACCGTCATAAATATAACGTTGAATTTTATCGAAAGCCGCAGCATATTGCTGCTTGCTCATATTGCCCCTGATCTTTCCCTGCACATGAAAAACCGCTTGATCAGGTGCATCAACGGGCTGACTAAATCGGGCAACGAGATCATCCCATTGCTCCTCAGTAGAGCCGCTTCTCCCCTGCCCTATCAGCCAGCTCTGTTGCTTTTGATGATCAACAACCAGGGCCCAATCATAGATCCCTATAGCCATATCCGGTAACTGGCCTGGGGTGGCTGCCATAGCCGGCAGATGCTCAAAACGCCGCCCAAGATCATAACCAAAATAGCCAATAGCACCGCCACAAAAGGGCAGATCTGGAAACCCAGCACTCTTCGGCTGTAAGAGTGAATGCAGAAGGGTTAATGGATCATCTTTCGATATGCGGTCACCCTGTTGCTGTTTAATCCGGGTATATTGACCTTGAGTGACCAGTGTAGCGATAGGGGCTGCGGCCAAGATGTCATAGCGACCCTGATCAATGAATGGGTGACTGCTATCCAGAAATACCGCCCACGGCATCTCCCGTATGGTTGCAAACAGCCGTGCACTGTCCGGGTGATATGGAAGCTGTTGCCGCAGAGACTTAGTCATTAACCGAATGGCCTTTGTACTAGAGTACAATAAAAAAACCGCCCAAGCAGACTTGGGCGGTTTTGGTTTTTTATCTCAACTACTCTGTTTTATTTTGAATCTGTTTGAATCTCACGCCCGATGTTTGAATTTACTCTTTCGCGCAACTCTTTGCCAGGCTTGAAATGGGGCACATATTTCCCAGCCAGCGCAACCGACTCACCCGTCTTTGGGTTTCTCCCCGTCCGTGGTGGGCGGTAATGTAACGAAAAGCTGCCAAACCCCCGGATCTCGATGCGTTCCCCAGAGGCTAATGCTTGACTCATCTGTTCTAGAATACATTTCACAGCAAGCTCCACATCACGAGATGCGAGATGGTTCTGCTGCTTGGCGATGGCTTCAATTAAATCTGATTTCGTCACTTCATTTTCCCTGTCTAGGTATTGGGGCAGCACCGCTGCCCCATGTACTATATGGCCACTTAGGGATCAGGAGTCATTACTTAGCTCTTCTCACCCATTTGCTCTTTTAACAGATCGCCCAGGGTCGCTTTTCCAGCTTTCGCTGCAGAGGCGTAGCCTTTGATCGCTGATGTCTCTTCATCCACATCTTTAGCCTTGATAGAGAGTGAGATGGTACGATTTTTACGATCAACACCAAGAAATTTGGCCTCGATCTCTTCACCTTCTTTCAATACGGAGCGTGCATCCTCTACGCGATCACGGGACAGCTCAGAGGCGCGCAGATAACCTTCAATGCCTTCAGCCAGGGTGATCACTGCACCTTTGGCATCCACCTCCTTCACTACGCCATGTACGATACTGCCTTTGGCATTTGCACCAACATAGCTGGAGAAGGGGTCTTTATCAAGGTGCTTGACGCCCAGCGATATACGCTCACGCTCGGGATCAACAGAGAGGACAACGGCTTCAATCTCCTGTCCTTTCTTGTAGTTGCGGATAATGCCTTCACCAGCCTCATCCCAAGAGATGTCTGACAGATGAACCAACCCATCAATGTTGCCATCCAGCCCGATAAAGATACCAAAATCGGTAATGGATTTGATCTTGCCGGTGACATGATCACCTTTCTTGAAGTTGTTGGAGAACTCATCCCATGGGTTGGCCTGGCACTGTTTCATGCCAAGCGATACGCGCCGACGCTCTTCGTCGATATCCAGCACGGTGACCTCCACCTCATCACCCAACTGAACCAGCTTGGAGGGATGGACGTTCTTATTGGTCCAATCCATCTCTGAGACATGAACCAGCCCCTCAACACCCTCTTCAATCTCAACAAAGCAACCGTAGTCGGCAATGTTGGTCACCTTACCGAACAGGCGCGTGTGCTCTGGGTAGCGACGTGCCAGTGCTACCCATGGGTCATCACCCATCTGCTTCAGGCCGAGAGAGACGCGGCTGCGCTCACGGTCGAACTTCAGTACCTTGACGTTAACTTCATCACCGATCTCAACCACCTCGGAAGGGTGCTTGACGCGCTTCCACGCCATGTCAGTGATGTGCAGCAGGCCGTCAATACCGCCCAGGTCAACAAAAGCACCATAATCGGTAAGATTCTTGATGACGCCCTTGATCTCCATACCCTCTTGCAGGCTCTCCAGCAGGGCTTCACGCTCAGCGCTGTACTCGGACTCCACAACCGCACGGCGGGATACGACGACATTGTTGCGGCGGCGATCCAGTTTGATCACCTTGAATTCAAGATCCTTGCCTTCGAGGTAGGCGGTATCACGCACAGGGCGAACATCGACCAGGGAGCCGGGCAGGAAGGCGCGAACCTCGCCCAGTTCCACAGTGAATCCACCTTTGACTTTGCCATTGATGCGACCAACAACAGTCTCTTCCGCCTCTGAGGCCTTCTCAAGGAATCGCCAGGCCTGTTCACGCTTGGCTTTTTCACGGGAGAGGCGGGTGGCACCAAAGCCATCTTCAACGGCATCCAGTGCCACATCCACTTGATCGCCAACAGCCACTTCAAGCTGCCCATCACTATCAAGAAACTGGGATCTGGGGATGACACCTTCGGATTTCAGTCCAGCGTTAACAATAACGTTGTCATCGGTGATTTCAATGACGGTACCGATAACGATGGCACCTGTGCGGAGCTGAGTATTGGCAATACTCTGCTCAAATAGTTCTGCGAAACTTTCGGTCATGGGTTTGATTTTCCTGGTATGCCGCATTTGCGTCTGTCCGGTGCTGCATGGCCAAACGGTTGTAGTTTAATAATTGGCTTTTGGGATCTCCTTCCCCATAAGCCCCCTTGATTCAGGTTGCAGAAACGTTCAGACCCGGATAGGTTTTATATACCCTCTCCAAGACCCGTTTCAGCACCTCATCTATCGACAGCGAGGTTGACTCTATCTCCAGCGCTGCGGCCGGCGCTTTGAGTGGAGCCACACTGCGATTCTGGTCGCGATCATCACGTTCCTGGATCTCAGCCACCAATCGCGCAAGATTAGCATCCAACCCCTTCTCTTTCAACTGCTTATAACGCCTTAAAGCACGCTCTTTCGCACTGGCAGTAAGAAAAATCTTGACTGCGGCATCGGGGAAGACAACCGTGCCCATATCCCGCCCATCTGCAACCAGGCCGGGCGCCTTGGCACAGGCGCGCTGCCAATCCAGCAGAGCAGCCCGCACCTGCGGCAGAGCCGCCACCTTTGAAGCAGCATTTCCCACCGCTTCCGTGCGGATCAGCTGGCTGACATCCTCATCACCCAGCAACGTCTTTCCACCCTGAAAGCTCAGCTCCAGGCTACGAGCCAGTGCCGCCAGCTCCGCAGGCTGTTGCACAGTGAGACCTGCCCGCTCAGCCGCCAGCCCCAATACGCGATAGATGGCTCCGCTATCCAGCAGATGCCAGCCCAGACGTTCTGCCACAAGCTGGCTGATGGTGCCTTTACCAGAGCCACTGGGGCCGTCGATGGTGATGACCGGGATCATGATGTGATCTTCAGCCCCGCTTCAGCGGCCAGCGAAACAAATCCGGGGAATGAGGTGTTCACGTTGGCACAGTCGGTAATGGTGATTTCACCCGAAGCACGCAGTGCCGCGATGGCAAATGACATGGCAATGCGGTGGTCACCGTGGCTATCCACCGTGCCACCCTTGAGCTGCCCGCCCTGGATGATCATGCCATCCGGCGTGGGGCGCGCGTCGATCCCAAGCGCAACCAGGCCATCGGCCATCACCTGAATACGGTCACTCTCCTTTACCCGCAGCTCTTCGGCTCCGGTCAGGATGGTCTCTCCCTCGGCAGATGCCGCTGCAATAAAGATCGCAGGAAACTCATCAATCGCCAGCGGAACCTGATCTTCAGGAATTTTAATCCCTTTTAATTTGCTGGAACGGACATGCAGATCAGCAACCGGCTCGCCACCCGCATCACGCTCATTCAGCACCTCAATGTCTGCCCCCATCTCACGCAGGATGTTGATGACGCCAATACGGGTGGGGTTGATGCCGACATGCTCCAGCAGCAGGTCTGACCCTTCAGCAATTGCCGCACCGACCAGAAAAAAGGCGGTTGATGAGATGTCGCCCGGAATATCCAGGTCACAGGCCGTAAAGCGCCCTCCCCCCGTGAGTGTTGCCGTGGCGCCTTCTCGCTGGATGTCGTAACCAAAACCGCGCATCATGCGTTCTGTGTGGTCACGGGTGGGGGCAGGCTCTGTGGTGCTGGTTTGACCCTGGGCATAGAGCCCGGCCAGCAGCAGGCAGGATTTTACCTGTGCGCTGGCGACAGGCATCTGATAGTCGATACCCTGCAGGTGATCGACCGGATGGATCACCAGCGGCGCCGTGCCGGCCGCTGTTGTCTCGATGTTGGCACCCATCTCTGCCAATGGCGCGGTCACCCGCCGCATGGGGCGGCCAGAGAGCGAGCTGTCGCCGGTAAGTGTCACCTCAAACCCCTGTCCCGCCAGCAGGCCGCACAGCAACCGCATGGAGGTGCCAGAGTTGCCCACATCCAGCGGCTCTTTGGGTGCCTTCAGCCCCTGCATGCCGACACCGTGGATGGTCACCCGGCCACGCTCCGGCCCTTCAATTTTGACGCCCATTTGGCGGAAGGCGTTCAGGGTGGCTAGCGCATCATCCCCTTCGAGGAAACCGGTTATATGGGTGACACCCTCGGCCAGCGCCCCAAACATGATGGAGCGGTGGGAGATGGACTTATCCCCCGGCACACGCAATCTGCCCTGTAGTCTGCCGCCCGGTTTTAGATGGAAATCAATGCTGTTGGATGGGTTCAATTTTTTGCTAATCCTGAAATAA
>JALSJZ010000046.1 GCA_026989135.1 Sedimenticola sp.
GGGGCATGGTAGGGGTGGCGGCAGTGGGCACCGATCACCATGGGCAGGGTTTTGGCGCTGTTGGCTTCCGCCGCAGGGAAGGGGCAGCTCAAAAAAATCGGTGTGCCTTCAATGTTCAGGTTTTTGGTGGAGCCGAAGGCTACGGTATTATCCGCCCCGTTTGCGGCGCGTTCGACCCACTCCCGCTCGGCTCGGTTAAAGGGCATCTCCTCCCGATCCATGGCGAAGAAATATTGCCGGAAGAACTCCCCCACCTTGCTGAAAAGATAACGAAAGCGCCCCACTACGGGGTAGTTATGCCGAATCGCATTGCGGTGCTGGCTGATGTCAATGACGAATAGAATGAGAACGGTCAGTGTTGCGAGCAATGCAATGGCAACAAAAGAGGCGACGATAAACTCCAGGCCATGCGCCACCCATTCGGGGAAAATGAGCCCCTCGGTTCTTGCCCCCAACAGGTGAGGAAGCTCTTTTTCCATCTCGTTCATCTTACAGTCGCTGGTTTTGCTCGCCGTGCAGAGGAGTGATAACCGGCACTGTACGCCATGTTACCCGGCCGGTGAAGTGTCGTGACAAAAGCGTGAGGGAGAAAGGCGACCCTTGAATAGTTGATCAATGTTGCGATAATGCGCCTTATAAGCAACACATTCCCCGGCTTTCTTGGTTTTTGCCTACAAATAAATCTCACCACCAGGGAGGGTCGGCATCCTCATTTTTTAGCTGCAATGGCTCATAAAGCCGCGTGATTACCGCATTTTGCAAGCAGCTCATTGGACTGGGTATAGTGATGCAGGATAGCAATACTTCATCCCTGAAACCTGCCTCACCGGCAGAGGGTTCCCTTAAGAAATCCCATTTGTTGCCCTGGGTCATGGTGCTGGGTACTGTCTGGTGCCTGGTGTTTTTGGCATCCATAGCCTGGAATCTCCATAACAATCACAATACCGCAGTGGATCAGGCGCTGTTTCGAGCAGAGGCGGCTATAGGTAAGGATATGGTCTACCGCCAGCTGGTCTCCTCTGCCGGCGGGGTCTATATGCCAACCGATCAGGGCATCAAGCCTAATCCATATCTGGCTCATATCCCGCATCGTGATGTGATGACTGAGGAGGGCCGTGAACTGACCCTTGTCAACTCCTCCTACTTCACCCGTCTGGCTCATGACCAGGAGGCGGCGGCTTTTCCAGATGGCATCCGTGGCCATGTAACCAGCCTGAAACCACTGCGGCCTGAGAATGCCCCCGATGAGTGGGAGAGGGAGGCACTGCAGGCCTTTCAAAAGGGTGCAAGCCAATGGGTCGGTGTCTTTACTGGTGATGGGGAAGGCTACCTCCGGCTGATGCGGCCGCGCATGGCGAAGGAGTCCTGCATGGATTGCCATGGCCATCAGGGGTATCAGGTGGGTGAGGTGCTGGGGGGCATTAGCGTCTCCGTGCCCATGGGGGCGTTACTGGCAGAATCAGAGAAGCAGAATTATCAGCTTGGCATCTGGCATTTCCTGTTATGGCTTGGGGGAGTGCTGGGGCTGCTGCTGGGCTACTACCTGCTGCGACACCAAGAGCAGCAGATGCGTTACTCTGCGTTGCATGACCTCTTAACCGGGCTACCCAACCGGGCACTATTCATAGATCGCCTGAATCAGCGGCTGGAGACCGCAAAGCGTCATGATCATACAGGTGCCGTGCTGTTTATTGATCTGGATCGCTTCAAGACCATTAATGACTCTCTGGGGCACAGTGTGGGTGATCAGCTGCTGCGTGAGGTTGGCCAGTCTCTTCAGGGTGCGCTTCGAAGTGAGGATACAGTGGCCAGACTGGGAGGGGATGAGTTTGTGGTATTACTGGCAGAGCTGGATTCAGATGCCGAGGCCGTGCTGACTGAGGTTCAGACCATTACAGAAAAGATATTGGAGACATTGGCCCGGCCATACAGGGTCGATGCCCGTGAGCTCTATGCATCGGCCAGTATCGGCATCGCCCTCTTTTCCCATGAATCCCAAAATGCCAATGAGGTGCTGCAACAGGCCGATGTGGCAATGTACCGTGCCAAAGAGGCGGGAGGAAACTGCTCTCAATTCTTCCTGCCCAGTATGCAACATACTGCGGAAAAACGTCTGGATGCCGAGCATGCCCTGCACCGGGCCTTGGAGTGTGGCGAATTTCTACTCTATTACCAGCCCATTATTGATATCAAACAGCCAGGCCGTATTGTTGGTGCCGAGGCGCTGTTGCGCTGGCAGCATCCAGAACGGGGGGTTGTCTTCCCTCTTGAGTTTATCGGTGTGGCTGAAGAGACCGGGCTGATACTGGATCTTGGCAGTTGGGTGGTGCATGAGGCCTGCCGTCAGATACGGGAGTGGGAGACAAAGAGCCCGCATCTGGACTATGGCCATATATCCATCAACATCAGCCCCCGTCAGTTCCAGCAGGCTGATTTTGTATCGAAGCTGATCAGTGTGGCAGAGGCGGCAGGGGTCGATCCAACCAGGCTCTACCTGGAGTTGACAGAGAACCTGCTGGTAAAGAATGTTGATGATGTGGCCGGGAAGATGAGAGAGCTGAAGGCCTGTGGTTTCCAGTTTTCAATCGATGACTTTGGAACAGGCTACTCCTCTCTTGCCTACCTGAAGCAGCTGCCGCTGGATACCCTCAAGATCGACCAATCCTTTGTGCGTGATATTGCCACTGACCCCAATGATGCCGCTATTGTAGAGTCCATTCTGGTAATGAGCTCGCGCATGGGATTCCGGGTGGTTGCGGAGGGGGTGGAGACAGATGAACAGCTGCTGTTTCTGACCGAGCGCAAATGTGACCTCTATCAGGGGTACCTCTATAGCCGACCCGTTCCGCCGGAAGAGTTTGCAATGCTGTTGCAGAAAGAGGGATAGATCCTCTCTCTCCCCAGCGCCAAAGTATGGCTCCTCAGCTGTTTTTCGAGATAAGCCAATAGGTGACCCCAAGGGCAAGTACAACGGCTGCAGTTGAAAGGATAAAGGGCGGTGTTATATTTTCGAAGTCAAAAATAATTACTTTACGAGAGATCGCCATCAAGGCTGTAGCAACGACCAACCTGACAGGGATGACATCTGTTTTCAGATACATTGAGATATTTATAAATATCTCAATGGCGATCAGCACCGCCAGAAAGGCTCCAAATGTCGCCAGGATGTCATTGATGCTCAGCAGCAGAAAAGGCGGGGCAGTAATGCGCTGATAGAGCACATAGATAACATCGCCTATGCCCCAGACGATAACCAATACCATGAGCGCCGCCAATATCTTTACTGCAAAACGGATAATACAGTGCAGCGACTCAATAAAAGGGTCATTGTGCTCTTTTGCTAAATCATGACCCGGCTCGACAAGATTATCTTTTTTGTCATCCATACTGTGTTGCCTCTTTGATCATGCAGGTGCGTTATGCCTTATAGGTAAGGATAGCCCTAAAATGATCAAGCCTGATCGGCATGCTGGCGCGGCTGCCCATGGGGAAGATGCACCTCCTCCACGATACCTGCATCGGGGTCGTTGAAGATATCCATATCCACTTCATTTTCGCTCCGCGCGACGATGGTGGTCACTGCGGCATCGCCGGTCACATTGACCGCAGTGCGCATCATATCCAGCAGCCGATCCACCCCCATGATGAGCGCGATCCCCTCCACCGGCAGCCCTACCTGATTGAACACCATCGCCAGCATGATCAGCCCCACGCCAGGCACCCCCGCGGTGCCGATGGAGGCGAGTACCGCCATGCCTATGACCGTAAGATAGCCGGTAATCCCCAGCTCGATGCCGTAGACATTGGCGATAAACACCGTGGCCACGCCCTGCATGATAGCGGTGCCGTCCATGTTGATGGTGGCACCAAAAGGCACCACGAAGGAGGCGGTGGAGTTATCCACCCCCAGACGCTTCTCTGTGGTGCGCAGGGTTACCGGGATGGTGGCATTGGAGCTGGAGGTGCTGAAGGCAAACACCTGCACTGCACGCATCTTGCGCATGAAGGTCAAGGGGTTGACCCGCCCCAGCAGTTTCAGCAGCAGCATCAGGGTTCCGGTCGCATGCAGCAGCAGCACCACCGCCACCACGCCAAAGTAGCTGATCATCGGCAGGATCATCCCCAGCCCCTGCTGGGAGAAGGTCTTGGCCATCAGCGCAAAGACGCCGATGGGGGCGATATGCATCACCACCGCCACCACCTGCATCATCACCGCATTAAGGCGTTCAGCACCTTCGGCGATGGGTTGCCCCGGCTTGCCCACCATCAATACACAGATGGCGAACAGGATGGTGAAGAAGATGATCTGTAGCATATTGCCATTGGCGTAGGCAGCCACTGGATTACTCGGGATAAGGTCAATGATCACCTGACTCAGTGGCGGTGCAGGCGGTGCAGTAAATTCGCTCTGTGCCACCGTGCCCATATCGAAGCCCTCGCCCGGCCCTACCAGCACAGCGATGGTGATGGCCAGGGTGATAGCCAGCGCGGTGGTCAGCATGAAGAGCAGAAAGGCCTTGAGCCCCACCCGCCCCAAGGTGTTGACATCACCAATGCCGCAGACGCCGCAGATCAGTGAAAAGGTGACCAGCGGCACCACCAGCATCTTCAGGGCGCTGATGAACATTGCGCCAACCACATGAAACAGACCGTTGACCAGGTACTCCTGAACAAAGGCCACATCAGAGGCGAAGGCGTTGATCAGGCTGCCGAGCACCAGCCCGCAGACCATCCAGACGAGAATCTTGGTGGTTGTGGTCATTTTCTGCGGCATGGGGACTCCATTTCATTATTGGCTAACGGGTGGGGCAGTCTATTGCATTTGCCCATAATTGGCGAAAAGAGAGGATAGCTGAAAAAGAGGCAGCCATCCTCAATTAAGGAGCCTGGTTGCATAATCCCGGATTGTGCTTTGCCTTATCTGAATTATGATGTTTCTCTCCAACAGGGTTACGGGTCTACACGGTTTGACATCGCTGAAAAA
>JALSJZ010000047.1 GCA_026989135.1 Sedimenticola sp.
CAATGGATGAGATAGAGCTGTCGGAAGAGAGCAGCTATTAAGCTCGATCAAAAAACCTGCCGAGCGTCGAATACCGGCCCATCCACGCAGACGCGCTGCATCATCTTTCCAGAATCCGTTTCAACCGGCACGACACAGCCTGCGCATCCACCAACACCGCAAGCCATGAACTCCTCCAGCGAGACCTGGCAGGGCAGCTCAAATTCAGCGGCCAGTGCGGCCACAGCCTCAAGCATGGGGTGCGGGCCGCAGCTGAAGATTGCGACCTCTGCGCGAACATTCTCGTCCAGTGATGTTAACCAGTGGCGAGCCAGATCCGTCACATAACCTTCAAAACAGCCGGGATAGCCTTGCAGACTGGCCAGCCGGCTGGGGATGTTCCAGCTCTCCAGTAGCGGCTGTGCGGCAATCACTTCATTGGGCAGACCGGAGACCAGGATCTGTGAAGGGGCGGAGTGGAACGGAAAAGGCACCTCGGAGCCGAGAATGACAAAAGGGTACACATCTTTCTGGCTGCGCAGATGTTCCGCCAGAAAGATCATCGGAGGCATACCCACGCCGCCGCCGATCAGCAGGGGGCGGCGGCACTCCACGTTAAAGGATTTGCCAATGGGGCCAAGCAGGCTGATGCTCTCGCCGGGCTTGCGCTGTGCCAGCAGCCGGGTGCCTTGGCCGACCACTTTGTAGAGAATATCGACCCAGCCACTGCTGGGTGAGACACGCATGATGGAGAGCGGCCGCCGCAACGGGTGCTGTGGATCGCATTGCAGATGGACAAAACTACCGGGTTGGGCATGTGTGGCGCACGTTTGCGCCTGTAGCCGGATGATCTGCTGATCGCCCTCGAATGCCTGCTGGGAGAGGATCTCCGCATCCTCCAGAAAGATGGTGTCGCGGTGTGGTTTGCTCATGTCGATGGGGTATCTCTCTCTCTGCGATAGGTGATCCTGCCTGCAAGCAGTGTCTGGCTGACCTGCCCGGTAAATTCACAGCCAAGAAAAGGGGTGTTGTGGCCGTGGCTGAGTAGCTCATCGGTTGCCAGTTGCCACCGCTGCCTGGGGTTGAAGAGGCAGATGTCGGCACTGCTGCCAATGCCCAGCTGCCCCAGTGGCAGCCCCAAAACCGCTGCCGGCCCACAGGTGATGCGGGCGATGGCATCAGAGAGGCTGAGCACCCCTTCATCGACCAGCTTCAGTGTCAGCGGCAGCAGCGTCTCCAGCCCGGAGATTCCGGGAGCGGTGGAGGGGAAGGGGGCCTCTTTTGCATCCAGCTCATGCGGCTGATGGCTGGAGCAGATAGCGCTGATGGTGCCGTCTGCAATGCCCTGGCGCAGTGCCTCCCTGTCGCTCTGGCTGCGCAGGGGGGGGATGACGTGGCAGTTGCTGTTAAAGCCAATCAGGTCATCCTCTGTCAGAAAGAGCTGGTGAGCCGCAACGTCCGCGGTGACCGGAAGGCTACACTGGCGAATCTTTGCAACAGAGGTGCCGTATGAGAGCCGACAAAAGTGGATCTTGCACCCGGTCTGTTCGGCCAGCGCCAGATCGCGTGCGATGGCGACAACCTCTGCGGCACCGGGTATGCCCGGCAACCCCAGCCGGGCAGCGACTGGCCCTTCATGCACGCAGCCCTGGTTGCGCAGATGGGGATCTTCCGGGCGCAAAAATACCGTGATGCCGAAGGTGGCCGCATACTCCAGCGCCCGACGTTCGATCAGGGTGTTGCGGATCGGGGTCAGGGCATTACTGAGCACCACACAGCCGGCCTTTTTCAGTGCCACCATTTCGCTCAGGTGTTCACCGTCAAGCGCTTTGGTGAGTGCGCCGATGGGCAGCACACGGCAGAGGGCGCTCTGCTGTGCCTTGTGCTGGATCATCTCGGCCACTGCGGGGGTGTCGATAACCGGGTCGGTATCGGGTGGGCAGCAGAGCGTGGTGATGCCCCCTTTTGCGGCGGCAGCGGTTTCGCTGGCGATGGTCGCCTTGTGCTCCTGCCCCGGTTCGCGCAGGCGGGCGCTGAGGTCGACCAGTCCGGGGCATATGATGAGTCCGCTGGCCTCTATTGTCTGTTCGGGCTGAAACCCTGCCGGTGCCTCGCCAATGGCCAGTATCTTGCCATCTGCAATATGCAGGTTTCTGACTTCATCAATGCGGTTGGCCGGATCAATCAGGTGGCCGTTGAGGATGCTGAGGGTGGCTGGATGGTTCATTGTGCGCCCCCCTGTCGCTGCATGGCCATCGCCATGACGGCCATGCGGATGGCGATGCCGTAGCTGACCTGTTGCAGAATCACTGAGCGTGGCCCGTCGGCCACCTGGGAGTCCATCTCTACCCCGCGGTTGATGGGGCCGGGGTGCATCACAATGGCGTCGGGCTTGGCTGCCTCCAGCCGCTCATCGGTGAGTCCGTAGAGCTGATAATATTCGTGTTCACTCGGCAGCAGAGCGCCGCTCATGCGCTCGCGTTGCAGGCGCAGCATGATGACCACATCGACATCCTGAATGCCCTCATCCAGATTATGAAACACCTTTACCCCCAGGGCCTCGGCATGTACCGGCATCAGTGTGGCAGGGCCGATGATGCGTACCTCTGCGACCCCCAGGGTGTTGAGCGCCAGGATCTGTGAACGGGCGACGCGGGAGTGCTGGATGTCGCCGACGATGGCCACCTTCAGTGGGCTGAAATCACCTTTGTGGCGGCGGATGGTGAACATATCGAGCATCGCCTGGGTGGGGTGTGCGTGGCGGCCATCCCCGGCGTTGATCACGCTGATGTGCGGTGCGGCATGTTGCGCAATAAAGTGGGCGGCACCGCTGTCGGCGTGGCGCACCACGAACATGTCGCAGTGCATCGCTTCGAGGTTGCGCAGGGTATCCAGCAGGGTCTCTCCCTTGGAGGTGGAGGAGGCGCTGATGTTGAGGCTGAGTACATCGGCAGAGAGCCGCTTGGCGGCCAGTTCGAAGGTGGTACGGGTGCGGGTGCTGGTCTCGAAGAAGAGGTTGGTGATGATCTTGCCGCGTAGCATCGGCACCTTTTTGACGGTGCGCTCCGATACCCCGGCAAAGGACTCTGCGGTATCCAGGATCTCGGTCAGCAGCTCCCGGTTGAGCCCTTCGATGGTCAGGAAGTGTTTGAGCCTTCCCTCTGCGTCGAGCTGGATGTTGGATTGGTTGGGGACGATCATGGCTTTGAATCGGCTTCCTATGATGGCGAGTGTTTGCTCTCTTTGATGATGAGTCCAAGTGGATCTGGGCCGGTCAGGGTGATGTGGTTCTCCGGGGCAAGGTCGGGACAGATGCCCACCACGTCAGGTTCGATCGGCAGCTCCCGGCCGCTGCGCTCCACCAGTGTGGCGAGGATTATGGAGGCGGGTCGGCCGTAGTCAAATATCTCGTTCAGCGCAGCGCGGATGGTTCGCCCGGTCTGCAGTACATCATCGACCAGGATGATGTGCCGGTCGTCGACTGCAACGGGCAGATGGGAGGGACGCACCTGGGGGTTCATGCCGATGCGGGTGAAGTCATCCCGGTAGAAGGCGATATCCAGTGTGCCCAGTGGCTCTTTCAGCTGCATCTGACGATGCAGCCGCTCTGCCAGCCAGACTCCGCCGGTGTGGATGCCGATCATGAGAGGGTTGCTGATCTGACGTTCTGCCAACAGGGAGTTGAGCTGGTCGATCATCTGATGGATCAGGTCATCAATCTGCGCTGCTGATTTGTAGGGAGTGTTCACTTAGCCAGGTTTCCAGTATGAGTTTTGCCGCAATGGCGTCGGCATCGCCGTACGCCCTTTGTCTGCCCTTGAGCTCCTGAAGTGCCACCATCGAGGTGAGTTTCTCATCGGCCATATAGACCGGCAGCCGATAACGTCCCTCCAGCTGCCGGGCAAAGCGTTGGGCGCGTGGGGCAGTTTCGGCCTCTGAGTCATCCAGGTCAAGTGGCAGACCGACCACCAGTGCCTCCGGTTGCCAGGTTGCAATCAGTTTGCTGATCTCATCCCAGTTCGGTTTTTGCGCTCTGGCCAGCAGTGTGGCCAGCGGCGTGGCGGTGGCGGTAATGGTCTGGCCGACAGCGACGCCGATCTTTTTTGTGCCGTAATCAAACCCGAGCAAGGTTCCCATAAAACAGAGGAATCAGGCGTGTCCAGCCTGACCGGAGATCAGGTTCAGGTCTACCCCCAGCAGCTGCGCCGCAGCCTGCCAGCGCTGCTCGGGCGGGCGCAGAAAGATGATCTGGGCATCGGCCGGGCCACTCAGCCAGGTGTTTTCGGCCAGCTCTTTCTCCAGCTGACCCGCGCCCCAGCCTGCGTAGCCGAGTGCGACCAGGCTGTGCTCTGGCCCTTTGCCTGCGGCAATGGCGTGCAAAATATCTTTTGAGGTGGTAATGCTGATGTCGGGTGCAACCTGCTTGGTGGCATCCCAGGATTGGTCGGCTGGGTGGAGCACGAAGCCGCGCTCTGTCTGCACCGGGCCACCAGAGAAGATGGGCTGGTGGATCGCCTCTGGCGTCTCCGGGCTGATCTCCATCTGTGCCAGGATCTCTGCCAGCTCTATATCCAGTGGGCGATTGATAATGATGCCCATTGCGCCCGCTTCATCATGTTCGCAGATGTAGGCTACCGTGCGGTAGAAATTGGCATCCTGCAAGGCGGGCATGGCGATGAGGAAGTGGTTTGAGAGGCTGGTTTCTGAGTTCATAACTCATAGTATCAGGTGCGCGTTCCCTAGCACTAGTACATTGCCCATGTTATTTTGCCGGGTCAGCGTTTCTGTGGTATTTCGCATCAAGGCATAGCTCGCAGGCAATGGCTGCTCCCTTGGCAAGAGCTATAACGCCGGCGGAATACCACAGAAACGCGCAAAGGGTTGGCCTGTCAGCCCCCATGCCTGCGTTGCGCTTCTTGTGAAGGGAGCAACCATTCCCTGCGAAGCGCGCCTTGCCATAGGGGCTGACAGGCCAACTGACCCGACAAAATAACATGGGCAATGTACTGGTACTCCGTTAAGGTTATTTTTTCCAGCCCAGGCGGTTGCTGCTGAGAAAGCGCCAGGTGCGGGTAATGTCGAGGATGTCGGTCTCGTTCAGAATGTCAGGTGGGAAGGGGGCAAAAGGGGCGGCGAGTTTGACGATGCGAACGGCGGCATCGTCTAGCAGCTTGTGCCCGGAGGAGTGAAGTATGCGCAGGCTGTCGATGCTGCCGTCGGCGCGCACGGCGACATGCAGCACCAGATTGCCGTAGAGTTTTTTTCGTTTGGCCTCATCGGGGTAGTTGAGATTGCCCACACGCTCGACCTTGCGCCGCCAGGCATCAAGATAGGTGGCGTATTTGTACTCTTTGGTGCTGGCGTTGATGGCTTTGCGCCGCGGCCGTTTGGCGTAGGCCTTGGTTTTGCGATCCAGCTCTGCCGAGATGCGTTTGATCTCCTGGTTGCTGCTGGCAAGCAGTTGCGAAATGGAGAGCCGCTTTCTCTTTTTGGGTTTGGCCGTCTCTTGGGTCTTGGGTGGTGGTGCAGAGTCAACTGTGGTTTTGGAGGCCTTTTGCGCGACCAGTTTCTTGCTTGGCTGTGGCGTGGGGGATGTCGGTTCAGAGACTGGCTCAGGCTCTGGTGTCGAAGGGGTTGCGGCTGCTGGCGCAACGGGCGTCTCAAGCGCGGGCTGTGATTTTGCTGGCGGAACCGGCAGCCTGGGGGGTATGGGTTCGACGGTTGGTTTGGTGATCTCCTGCTGCTCGCCGCCGCCCTGCTGATCGGTCTGGGCAAGAAAGTCGGCCTCATCCGGCTCCTTTGGCTTGCGTGCATTATGCACCACCATCACCTCCAGTGTACGTGCGGCAGCCTGGGGTTTGGGCTGAGTGATCTCAAAGCCGACGCCGAGTATCAGTGTGATATGCAAAGAGATGGCAAAGAAGAGCGTGAGACCCAGGCGGTCGAACGAGCTGATGATGGCAGGACGACTCATGCGCGTTGGCGTAGCTTCTCTTCAATGCAGTCCATCAGGGTGGCGCTGATGTTGAGGTTGAACTGCCTGTCCAGCTCTCGAATGCAGGTGGGGCTGGTGACGTTGATCTCGGTCAGGTAATCGCCGATGACATCCAGCCCTGCAAACAGGATGCCGCGCTCACGCAGGACGGGGCCGACCTCATGGGCGATTCTGAAGTCATTTTCAGAGAGCGGCTGCCCCCGGCCTGTGCCGCCTGCGGCCAGATTGCCGCGGGTCTCGCCCGGTTTCGGGATGCGTGCCAGCGCATAGGGAACCGGCTCGCCATCAATCATCAGGATGCGTTTATCACCGGCGCTGATCTCAGGTACAAACCGCTGAGCCATGGTGAATCGGGTGCCATGCCGGGTCAGGGTCTCAAGGATGACATTGGTGTTGGGGTCGCCCAGGCGAACCCTGAAGATGGATGCGCCCCCCATCGTTCCCAATGGCTTAAGGATGATGTCGTGGTGTACTTCAAGAAATTCAAGAATACGTCGGTGGCTGCGTGCTACCAGGGTGGGTGCGCAGCATTGTGGAAAGCGGGCGGTAAAGAGCTTTTCATTGGCATCACGCAGACTTTGGGGACGGTTGACAACAAGGGTGCCACGCAGCTCGGCCTGCTCCAGCAGGTAGGTGGTGTAGATGTACTCCATATCGAAAGGAGGATCTATCCGCATCAGGATTACATCCAGTTCATCGAGTGGTGCAGTACGTCCTGATGAGAGGCTGTGCCAGCGTGATGGCGTATCTTTAACCTGAAGCCGTTGCATCTGGCCACAGGTGCGGTCACCCTCAAGAAAAAGCCCGTCCTGCTCCATATACCAGATATCCCAGCCGCGTCTTTGAGCCTCCAGCAGCATTGCGAAGGTGCTGTCTTTTTCTATTGTGATGTTCTGGATGGGATCCATTACAACGCCAAGAGATATGCTCATGATCGGGCTGCCATTGTGCTCATATTTCAGTGAATGATCTAAATTTGCTGTTTTAGTTAAAACAGTCACAGTTACTGGAGGCTGGGCTGCTACACTATCCTAACCAAGGCTGTGCAGATCTGCAGAGGATAAGTGATTCTCTCTGTATTTCAATCTGTTTTTATTCCCTACAGTTTTTATCAACTACAAGGCCTGGGCAAACGGTTATGTTGCAGTTGGCAACGTCAATTGATATGGTCTGTGCGCTGGCTTGGGGCAGCTCTTTTGTATGAGCAATAATTTCTATTTTATCTATCTGACAAGGTGATCAGTGGCGACTGAATATAACAACATCATTGGCTTAAAGGTAATGGTCATTGACGATAGCAAAACGATCCGGCGTACGGCAGAAACCCTGCTGAAGAAAGCGGGTTGTGAGGTGCTGACAGCAACGGATGGCTTCGAGGCGCTGGCCAAGATCGTCGATAGTCATCCTGACGTTATATTTGTAGACATTATGATGCCGCGTCTGGACGGTTACCAGACCTGTTCATTGATCAAACATAACGAAGAGTTCAAACGCACCCCCGTCATTATGCTTTCAAGCAAGGATGGGTTGTTTGATCGGGCGCGAGGCCGAATTGTTGGTTCAGAACAGTACCTCACCAAACCCTTTACCCGGGAAGAGCTGCTGGGCGCGATCAGCACTCATGCCGGGCATGCTGATTGAATAAACCAGCCGACAGGCTGTAGATACCAAGGTAATAACGATGACTACAATCCTCATTGTCGATGACTCGCCGACTGAGACACATATTATGAAAACCCTGCTTGAAAAAGAGGGCTATACGCTGCTGCTCGCCGATGATGGGGATAAGGGTGTGGCAGAGGCCAAGCGAGGCCAGCCGGATCTGATCCTGATGGATGTTGTGATGCCGGGTCTGAACGGCTTTCAGGCAACACGGCAGTTGAGCCGTGATCCGGAAACCAAAGGCATCCCTGTAATTATGGTGACAACCAAGGATCAGGAGACAGACAAGGCATGGGGGAAACGCCAGGGGGCGAAAGAGTACATTGTAAAACCGGTGGCAGCAAAAGAGCTGCTTACAAAGATTCAAACGGTTCTTGCGCAGCAGCAGTAAAGCTGAAGCAGCTTACAAATGGCATATCAGATCCCCCACTTAATTCCAGATCTCAGGCAGACAGAATAATGCCGGCCAGGACACCCCGTGAGCTTGTTCAACTGTTAAGCGATATTGAGCAACGCAGTGTTGCCCGGTTATCGGCATTGCCAGAGCAGGAAGATGCGCGCCAGTATTGGGAGGGTCTGATCTTTGCATTGGGTGAGATGCGTTTAGTAGCTCCGCTGAATGAGGTGGCTGAAATACTGCATTTCCCAGCGGAGATAACACGGGTGCCCGGTACACACCCGTGGGTAAAAGGGGTGGCCAACGTGCGCGGCAGCTTGCTGCCTATCATAGATCTGCAACTGTTTTTGGGTGAAAAGCCTGTGATGACGGATCGGCGCTGCCGGGTGCTGATCATCAGGCATAAGGGGGTCTTTAGTGGCCTGTTGGTAAGAGAGGTTATGGGGATGCGGCATTTTTCTCAGGAGGGCAGGATGGACTATGCACCATTGGGCGCCGGGCTGTTCGAGCGGTTTGTAAAAACAACATTTGAATATGACGGAGATGTCTATCCGGTATTCAGCATGTTTGCGTTGGCTGGTAGCAGCGAGTTTCAAATGGCTGCGTCGTAGCGCTGCAGCAAGAAATGCTAAAAGTAAAAAACCATACTCTTTCGGGAGAAAGATGAATGAAAGTATCGTCAAAAAATAGCGCCTCCGGATCTAACGCATCCATTATTCTGTTAACGGCGCTTCTTGTAGCTTCAATTGTTTTATCACTGCTGGCGTTTGTTCATGTGACAACCTGGGATGCCCATGACCGGCAATATCTGCTGCGTTCAATGGAGCAGCGGGTGCTATCCCAGCGGGTGGCTAAATATACCCTGGCCGCATCGAGTGGTGACAAAAAGGCCTTTAGCTGGTTGGGCGAGACGCGTGATCGTTTTGACCAGATCCTGCTGGAGTTGAAACAGGGGTCGCCAAAGGATGATCTGCCTGCGCACCCACCCGAGGTGGCGCCTGAGCTGGCCGGGCTGGAGGCGGCATGGCAAAAATTAAGTGCAAATACAGACGCTGTACTGGCCGGTCAGGATGCCGTTCTGCTGGTCAGAGAATATGTCAATGTCATTACAGAGACCATCCCCAAGCTACAGAAATTGGCCGATGCAATCGCGAACCGGCTGGTTGAACAGGGGACGGCACCTCGGCAGATCTATATCGTATCTGAGCTGCCTATGCTGGCGCAGCGTATCGGTAATAATGCAAGCCAGGTGCTTGCGGGTGGTGAGGCTGCCACAGCCGCCATCGACCAGTTTGCGCAGGATGTGGATCGGTTTGGCAGCATTGTCAACGGCCTGAGCAAAGGCGATAAGCGCCTGGGTATTGATCAGATTCAGGAAGGGAGCCTGGTAAAAAGAGTGACTGAGCTGGGCCGGCTTTTTGTGCCGGTTGAAGATCATGCCGAAGAGATCATTGATGCCACCCCCAACCTGCTGCCGGTACTCAGTGCTGCCAGTACCGTGACCAGTGATTCCGAAGCAGTGAGCATTGCTGGAGAGCGGCTGGTGGATGCGTTTAAACAGTCCCCTGGCCGATTCCAGGTTGGCCCTTATAAGGTTGACGCACTAACCCCTATTTTCCTGGGTGCCATAGGCGCTGTCTTTCTGGTTTTGCTCGGTTCCGTGCTGCTGGCCAAGGCCAGGCAGCGAGAGGCAGCCAGTCAGCAGCAAAATGAGAAGAACCAGCAGGCCATTCTGCGTCTGCTGGATGAGATGGGCGATCTGGCGGATGGCGATCTCACAGTTACCGCAACCGTAACAGAGGACATTACCGGTGCCATCGCCGACTCCATCAACTATGCCATCGAGGCCCTGCGTGATCTGGTAATGACCATCAACAATACGGCAGACAAGGTCTCCTCCTCTGCTCAGGAGAGTCGCGCCACCGCCATGCACCTGGCGGAGTCCAGTGAGCACCAGGCAGGGGAGATTACCTCCGTCACGAGTGCGATCCAAGGTATGGCGGAGGCCATTGACGACATGTCCAAGAACGCAACCGAGTCAGCTGATGTTGCGCAACGATCAGTGAACCTTGCGGCCAAGGGCGCGAATACTGTGCGCTCGACCATCGAAGGCATGGACACCATCCGCGAGCAGATTCAAGAGACCTCGAAGCGGATCAAACGGCTGGGTGAAAGCTCGCAGGAGATCGGTGATATCGTTGAGCTGATTGAGGATATTGCAGATCAGACCAACATCCTGGCGCTGAATGCAGCCATGCAGGCTGCGATGGCTGGCGAGTCTGGCCGTGGCTTTGCTGTGGTGGCCGATGAGGTGCAGCGACTGGCTGAACGATCCAGTAATGCAACCAAGCAGATTGAAGCGCTGGTAAGAACCATCCAGGCCGATACCAACGAGGCGGTCAGCTCAATGGAAGCCAGTACCACCGGGGTGGTGAAGGGTGCGAACCTGGCGGAAGATGCGGGTGAGGCGCTGAAAGAGATCGAAACAGTATCCAGCTACATTGCGGGCATGACGGGTGAGATTGCAAAGTCTGCACAGCAGCAATCGGCGGGGGCAGGGCGTATCAATGAGACCATGAACATCATCCAGGAGATCACCAAGCAGACCTCGGATGGCACCGCGCAGACGGCGTCATCTATTGGGCTGCTGGCCGATACCGCGGATGAGTTGCAGCAGTCTGTATCTGGATTCCGGTTACCGGAATAATCACGCTTCTAGGATGTGGTGCGCATGAACGACGCCCGAGAATACAGCACCCTGCCATGGGTTAAGAATGAGCTTGACGAGCTCATTACCCAGGCGCGCCATGCGCTGGAAGAGTATGCAGAGGGGGGTGGGGAACAGGAGTTCATTCAAACCTGCATAGAGCGGCTGCATCAAATCTACGGCACCTTGCGGATGGTTCAGCTGTTTGGCGCTGCCATGCTGGCCGAGGAGATGGAGCTGGCGGCAAGAGCACTGGAGCAGAATCAGGTCTCGCACCATACAGAGGCTGCCGAGACCCTGATGCGCGCCTTGATCACCCTGCCGGATTATCTTGAAAAGATGCAGTCCGGGTATCGCGATATCCCGATACTCGTGCTGCCACTGATGAATGATCTGCGAGCCGCCAGGGATGCGGATCTGCTCTCTGATGTCGCGCTGTTTGCCCCGGCACTGGAGTCCAGGCTGGCGTTTGATCAAGCCGATGATCTGGTCAATGAACAGCTGCCCCAACTGGCACGGCGTCTGCGCTATGACTATCACAAAGGGTTGCTGGGCTGGTACCGGGGCAGGGATCAGGAAAAGGCGCTTGGCCATCTTGAAAAAGTAACTCGCAAGCTGGAAAAGTCCGCCGGCAGCCAGACCGCAAGGCAGCTCTTCAGGATTGCGCGAGGTGCCATTGTTGCATTGAAAGCGCATGCGATTGAGCCCGGCACGGCGGTCAAGCTATTGCTGGGCCGGTTGGATCGCCAGATCAAACTATTGATAGACCATGGTGAAGCGGCACTGAAAAATGCCACAGCCACCGACCTGCAGAAAAACCTGCTCTACTACATTGCCCAGGCAAAGACAGAAAACAAGCTGGTTCAGTCCATAAAGGATGCCTTCGAACTGGAGCTCATCCTGCCCAGTGCGGAAGAGGTTGAAGCCGGACGTGAAGAGCTATCCGGGTTGAACCGTGAGCTGCTGGAGTCACTGCACCATGCCATACAGGCAGATCTCCTGCATATCAAGGATCAGCTGGATCTCTTTATTCGCAGCAGCACAAAGGATACAGAAGAGCTCAAAGAGCTGGAACAACCGCTGCGCAAGATTGCAGACACCCTGGGCATGGTCGGTCGGGGTGAACTGCGGGAGCGCATGAAAGGCCAGGCAAACCGCATCAATGAGATTGTTGCAGGCGACATCATCCCGGATGAGACGGTGTTAATGGAGATTGCGGGCGACATCCTGTTTGTTGAAACCTCACTCAGCAATCTGGTTCCGGCGTATGCGGCACCTGCGGCGATAGAAAAAGCCAGACAGATCGGTATCACACCTGAAAAAGAGGGTGAGTTCAGCCTGCTGGTTCAGGCCGTATTCAGTGAGGCAGGGCTGGATATGGCGCATATAAGGGAGTCGATTGCGGCCTTTATTGAATCGCCAGATAACAAAAATCAGATTGCCGAGGTGCCCCAGCGATTCTTCACGGTTGCCGGTGCCCTGAAGATGCTGGGGCTGACCGATGCATCAGCGCTGCTGGAGTTTACGGCTAACTATATAAATGATCAGTTTATCTGCCAGGGCAGCGTGCCTGATGCTGCACAGACCAATGCCCTGGCGGATGCCATCACCAGTCTTGAATATTATATGGAGGCCGTGGTTGAAGGGCGCAGTGGGCAGGATGCCATCCTTGAGATAGCGCACCAGTCACTGGAGACATTGGGATGGGGTCAGGGCAAGGAGTCGATGCCCGCCGGTGCCAGCCACTCTGAAACCACTACCGATATAACGGATACGGGGAGTGAACCGGCGCAGCCTGGCCGGCCAGAGGAGCCTGCCGAGGAGAGGGTGGAGTCACTCCCCTCTGCGGCAAAGCCAGCGCTTGACGATCTTGACTCTGAAATCATCGACATATTTGTAGAAGAGGCGAGAGAAGAGCTGGCGGTAATCCAGGAGTACCTGCCCCGCTGGCGTCAACACCAGGACGACACCAATGCCCTGATTACATTTCGCAGATCATTTCATACGCTAAAGGGCAGTGGACGACTGGTTGGCGCAATGGATATTGGTGAGCTGGCCTGGGCCATTGAAAACCTGCTTAACCGGATTATTGATCGAACCATACTGCCCAGCTCGCATATCTTTGCCGTATTGGATGAAGCCGTCGCACTCCTGCCGGAGCTGATTGGTCGACAAGAGGCCGGAGAACAGACAGGGTTTGATGTGCAGCCCCTGGTTGACAAGGCGATGGCGCTGTCAGAGCAGAAGCCGACAGAAGGCCAGCCAGAGCCATTGCTGCCGGAGAACCCCTCTCTTGAGAGTGAAGAGGCGCCGTCTGGCTCTGCGCCCTCCATATCTATGGAGCCGGAGCTGCTGAAGATCTTTGCAAAAGAGACGCAGGAGCATCTTGCGGTTGTGCAGGAGTTTCTGGATCAATGTGAAATGAGCATCCATCCGCATCCGGATGAGCGGCTTTTGCGCGCATTTCATACCCTGCATGGCAGTGCTCACATGGCAGAGGTGAATGCCATGGCACAGGTCAGCAAGGCGCTGGAAGCACTGGTTAATGAGCTGATTTTAGTGAATCAGCCAGCCAATGAGCAGGCGCTTGAGCTGATGTCTGCGGGCACTCAATGCCTGAAAAAACTTTTGGCATCAATCAATGCCCCGGATGCAGAGATACCCGATTGGCAGCCCCTGGCGACCCGCGCCCACCAATATGTGCTGGATCTTGAAGGGCCGACCTCGCAACTGCTCTCGTCAGAAGAGTTGCCGGTTGATATCGATGGATTGGAGCTGGGTGGTGAATCCGGGCTGCTCCTGGACTCGGATGATCTCTCTGCTGAAGAGACCCTGCTGCAGCTGGATGAGTCCTCTTTGATTTTAGAGGAGGAGGATGCAGAAGCGGATTTTATGAGCAGTGAAGGGCTGCTGCTGGATGAGGATTCAGTGTTGTCTGAGCTGGAGCAATCCCTGTCAGAGCCCCAGAGTGAAAGCATCTTAACGGAAGCGCTGGATACAGAGAGCCTGCTGCTTGATGGGGACTCTGCATTGGTCATTGACGAAGCGCAGTCGATGGATCTTCAGAGTGAACCATTGAGCGTAAATGAGGCAGCAGCTGACAGCCTGCTGTTAGAGGATGATGCGGCACTTGAGGTCAAGGAGGAGCCGACAGAGGATCGGACGCATGACAATGCGGCGGCAGTGGATGAGGCAACAGACGAGCCGGAGGAGGTTGATAAAGAGCTGGTCGAGATCTTTCTTGAAGAGGCGCGGGAGCTGATTGACGTTCTTGAGACCTCACTTCAGGAGTGGACTCAAGACCCTGGCAACTCCCGGTTGCTGGCCGAGCTGTTGCGGACACTGCACACCCTGAAGGGCGGTGCCCGTCTCTCTGGGCTGACGCCGATTGGTGATTTGAGCCATGCCTTTGAGTCGCTGCTGGAGGCGGTAGAGGGGGGGCAGGTTGTGACATCCCCTGAGCTGCTGGCGTTGGCGCTTCAAGTGGCAGACCGCCTGCTGGAGCAGGTCAATGAGGCCGATCAGAGTCGCCCCGTCACGGCGGCCGATGAACTGATTGTCACGCTTGAAATCTGCCTGGCCGGGGATGACAGCATGCTGGCTGATCTTTCGGCTTCTGGCCTGGTATCCGAATCTGAACTGGTCTCCGGGTCTGAGCTGCTGGTCGAGTCTGAGCTGTTGTCAGAACCCCCAAAGGAGGCGGAACCTGAAGAGGAGCGTGAGGATGAGCCAGAGGCGCTTGATGAGAAGATGGAAGTGCCGCAGGTCGATGCAAAAAGAGACCCCGGCGCGACAACGGAGTCTCAGCCCCAAAAGAGCCGCATTCGGGTGCGTTCCGAACTGCTGGATCGGCTGGTTAATCATGCCGGTGAGGTGAGCATTTATCGTGCGCGCCTGGAGCAGCAGAACGGAGACCTGAATTTTAATCTCTCCGAACTGGATCAGACGGTCAACCGTCTGCGCGACCAGCTGCGTAATCTTGAGATTGAGACAGAGGCGCAGATCCTGTTTCGCTATGATCGGGAAAAGGAGGCCGATGAGGATAATATGGAGAAGGCGTTTGATCCACTGGAGCTGGATCGCTTCTCAAATATGCAGCAGCTGTCGCGCAGCCTGATTGAAACCGTCAATGATCTCTCCAGCATCAAAGAGCTGATGGAGGAGCTGGCCAAAGACAATGAGACACTGCTGATGCAGCAGTTCCGGGTGGCCACCGATCTACAGGATGGGCTGCTGCGCACCCGAATGGTGCCTTTCTCACAAGTGATTCCAAGGTTGCACCGTATCGTGCGCCAGACATGCAACCAGCTGGGCAAGAGTGCTGTACTAGAGGTGCGGGGTACAGAGGGTGAAATAGATCGTGGCATCCTCGATCGCATCCTCTCGCCGCTGGAGCATCTGCTGCGAAACGCCATATCGCATGGCATCGAGTCAGCTAAAGAGCGGGCATCGGCGGGTAAGGAGAGAACGGGCGTTGTTCTCTTGTCACTGGTACGCGAAGGAACCGATGTACTGCTCACCGTTGCAGACGATGGGGCAGGTCTCAAGCTGGAGAGTATCCGCCAGCGGGCAATAGAGAGAGGGCTGCTGAACAGCCATGCAGAGATCTCTGACAGTGATTTGATGCAGCTTATCCTTGAACCGGGGTTCAGCACCGTCGATGAGGTGACACAGATCTCAGGGCGTGGGGTCGGCATGGATGTGGTGGTCAGCGAAATAAAGCAGATAAACGGTTCACTGGAGATTGCATCAGAGCCCGGCCAGGGCACCCGGTTTACCATCCGGCTGCCGCTTACCCTGGCGATCAGTGATGCGCTGTTGGTACAGATGGGCGATGATATCTATGCTGTCCCGCATGCCAGTATGGAGGGTGTAGTCCGCATTGCGGTGCCCGACCTGCAGTCCTATTACGATGGAGGGCAGGAGAGCTTCTCCTACGCAGGGCGGGATTATGTCGTGCGCTATCTGGGCAGCATGCTGGGTACCCTGTCACCAAACCTGGCAGAGCAGAAGAAAAAATGGTTGCCCATGCTGCTGGTACGCTCGGGTGAACACCGGGTCGCGTTGCAGGTTGACGATTTAATCGGCAACCGGCAGATCGTTGTAAAATCGGTTGGCCCCCAGTTGAGTTCCGTACGCTGGATTACGGGCGGAACCATTCTGGGTGATGGCCGGGTTGCGCTGATTCTCGATGTGAATGCCCTGGTGCGTACCGTTGTGGTGCAGCCTGTGGTCAGGGTGGAAGAGCCGCAGCAGGAGAAGCGGGTCTCTAGCGTACCCACCATCATGGTTGTCGATGACTCCATCACAGTGCGGAAGGTGACCACCCGCCTGCTGGAGCGGCATGATATGAATGTCATGACGGCAAAGGATGGCGTGGATGCGATAGAAAAACTCCAGGATCAGATCCCGGATCTTATGTTGCTGGATATTGAAATGCCGCGCATGGATGGCTTTGAAGTGGCGCGTCACATGCGCAACTCCCCCCATCTTGATCACATCCCTATCATTATGATCACCTCCCGGACGGGGGATAAGCACCGCAATCTGGCGTTCAAACTGGGTGTCAAAGGCTACCTGGGCAAGCCCTATCAGGAGATCGACCTGCTGCGCGATATCAATGCACTGCTAGGAGCAAAAGGATGAACCAACTACCATTGGAAGTGCGAGCGGTTTTACTGCCCCTCTATTATGGACAACTGCTGTTGCCGAATGCATCGGTGGCAGAAATAGCGGCTTTTCGTGAACCCACTGAGCTGCCCGATACCCCGGACTGGCTGCTGGGCATGATCAGCTGGAGATGGAAAGAGATACCGCTGGTCTGTTTTGACACGCTGGTGGGGATGACCCCTGAAAAGAGGGGTATTCGCGCACGTATTGCGATCTGCTATGCCTTGGGTGGAGATGCCAACCGTCCCTTCCTGGGGCTTTTGACACAATCTGTTCCACATCTGACACGGGTAACCGAAGATACCGTGGAGAGTGATCCAGCGCCTTCCGAGCTTGGAGACGCCGTTATGGAACAGGTGCTGGTGAACGGTGAAAAGGCATGGGTACCTGATCTGGAACTCATTGAATCAATGGTCGATTCGGCATTGGTTGAATAGGTTCAACATCTAAAATCCCCCCATAGCATCTGCATGGCGGCCAGTGCGGCAATGGGTGCGGTTTCGGTGCGCAGTATCCTTGGCCCAAGCCTTACTGCGGTAAAGCCGTGTGCCTCTGTAGCGGCTATCTCCTTTTGACTCAATCCCCCCTCCGGGCCGATCAGCAGCAGAACGGATGCTTGAGGTGGCGGCAGCCTGTTCAGTGACTGCGTGGCGTTGGGGTGGAGTATCAGGCGCATCCCCTGCGGAGCATTCATGATCCAGTCATCAAACCGCTGTGGTGGCTCAACCATCGGGAGGCAGCTTCTGCCGGACTGTTCACAGGCGGCTATGGCGACATTTTGCCAATGAACCAGCCGTCGCTCAAGCCGCCTCTCTGTTAATTTAACCACTGTGCGCTCGGTAAAAAGGGGCGTAAAACGGCCTATGCCAAGTTCCACCGCCTTCTGTAGTGCATAATCCATGCGCTCGCCTTTGGAGATGCCCAGAGCCAGGGTGAAGTGAAGCGGTGGTTCAGACTGGTTTTTGCTGATGGAGACTATGGTGGCCTCCACCTTCTGTCTACTACAGCTTTGCAGGGTGGCGCTGTATTGTTGGCCATTGCCATTGAAAAGGCTCACCCCCTCCCCAGAGCGGAGACGCAGAACCTGGCAGATGTGGCGGGCGGGTGACTCCTCCAGCCTGATGGTCATGCCAACGGCCAGAGGTTGGCAGGTATAGATGTGGGGAGTGCGCATAGGCTCTCAATCCAGGGGTCTCATGAAAAAAATCCCGGTGCAGTGGCCAGCTGTACCGGGATATTGTAAGGCCTTTTGCCGTAGGGGTCTTATGGCTGTCCGGCGGCCTTTTGGGTCAGATAGCGGTTTAACCGATCTGGCGGCACATAGCCCGGTAGTTTCTCCCCATCCTCCAGTATCAGTGCGGGCGTCCCACGGATGCCCATCTGTTCACCCAGGGAGTAGTGGCTGCTGACAGGGTTTTTACAGCGCCTCATCTCGATCTTCTGCCCGTTCTTGGCCAGGGTCATGGCCTCATTTCTATCATCCGCACACCAGACTGCCTCAGACTTGCGGGCTGATTCACTCTGCATGCCAGCGCGCGGGAAAAACAGGTAGCGGATACGGATGCCGTGTGCCAGATACTCATCCATCTGGGCATGCAGTTTACGACAGTAGCCGCAGTCAATATCGGTAAAGATGGTTACGGTGTGTTTGGTCTCTTTCGGCTCATAGATCACCATGCTCTCTTCACCAATGCCCTCTATCACCTTCGCAGTGGCCTGCGCCGCTCTGGGTGCTGTCAGGTTCTCTCGTGTTTCAAGATCAATGATGTTGCCCTGAATCAGGTAGCGTCCATCCTGGGTTACATAGAGTACATCTGACCCTACGATTACCTCATACAATCCGGATACAGGTGCAGGGGAGACGGATGTGTCCTTTAGGCCGGGAATCATCTGTTGCAGATTTTTTATGGCATGTGCCATCTTATCTCTGTCTGCGGTACCCTCTGCCACGGCTGGCTGGCCAAGCATAACGGATATTAGCAGAGGGGCAATGCCCAGCAGTGCCATGCGCTTCATCGGGGTTTTAATTAAATGCATTCGCTAGTCCCTAAAATTTATGTATTGAAATGGCAAGCCGAAATCACTCTCTTTGAGCAGCGCAATCACCTGCTGCAGATCATCACGTTTTTTGCCGGTCACCCGTACCTGTTCACCCTGCACCTGAGCCTGCACCTTGAGTTTGGCGGTCTTGATCGCTTTAACCACCTTGCGGCAGGTGTCGGAATCGATCCCCTGGCGGATAATAATCTGCTGGCGGGCTGCATTGATGGTGGTTTCAGGTTCTTTGATATCCATGCTGCCAATATCCACTTTACGTTTGACCAGCTTTTTCTCCAATATATCCATCATCTGCTGCAGCTGGAATTCAACATCAGCCCGTAGCGCAATCTCGGCACCACTCTGTTCGAATTTTGCATCCACGCCTTTGAAGTCAAAACGGGTGCCAACCTCACGATTGGCCTGGTCTACGGCATTGCGCACTTCCTGCAGATCCACTTCGGAAACAACATCAAATGAGGGCATCGCATACTCCTGCGGTTAATTGAACTCCTACGAAGGCTATCACATCTGAGGGGGTGGAATCAGCCTCGCGGGTGGTGCTTTGCATGCAGGCTCTTCAGGCGCTCGCGTGCAACATGGGTGTAGATCTGGGTGGTTGAGAGATCGCTGTGCCCCAGCAGCATCTGCACCACTCGCAGGTCAGCACCGTGATTGACCAGATGTGTGGCAAAGGCGTGCCGCAGGGTGTGGGGTGAGATGGGCTTGGTGATCCCGGCCTGCTGGGCATGTTTTTTGATACGATACCAGAAGGCCTGCCGTGTCATGCCGCTGCCGCGACGGGTGGGGAAGATTGCGACACAGAGGCGCTCCCCCAGAAGATCATGGCGTGGCCCCTGGTCAAACCTCTCCAGCCATGCGATGGCCTCCTCCCCCAACGGCACCAGTCGCTCCTTGCCGCCTTTGCCTGTGATGCGCACCACCCCCTGATTCAGGTTTATCTGGCCTGGTCGCAGTGCCACCAGCTCGGATACCCGCAGCCCGGTGGCATAGAGCAGCTCCAGCATCACCCGGTCGCGAAAGCCTTCAGGCTCCCCCCGGTTGGGTGCATTCAGCAGCGCCTCCACCTCTTGCTCGGTGAGTGATGTGGGCAGTGGCCGCCCCAGCCTGGGCGAGGCGATCTGCGCACTGGGGTCAATTTTAATCGCCCCTTCGCGCAGGGCATGTTGGTAAAATTGCCGCAGACAGGAGAGGATACGTGCGCTGGAGCGGGCGCTGTACCCCTGGTTGTGCAGTGCAGCGAGGTAGTCTCCCAGATCATCTGGCTGAGCCTGTAGCAGGTTTAGCTCTCTTTTCTCTTGCAGCCACTTGCTGGCTGTGCGCAGGTCAGACTGATAGGCCGCCAGGGTATTTTGGCTCAGCCCCCGCTCCATCCAGAGGGCATCTGCAAAAAGTTCGATAACAGCGTCATCAGACTCGGGACTCAAAGGGTGACCCCCTCATGAGCCAGCAGCCAGCCCTTGATTGAGAGGTTGCGCCCCTGGGTCTGTCCGGCGAATCCGCCCGGGCCATTGGCGGCAACCACCCGATGGCAAGGTACCACCAGCGGCAGCGGGTTGTTACGACAGGCGTTGCCGACAGCCCGTGGGCCTGACCCCAGTGTCCAGGCAATCTCACCATAGGTGCGCACCTCGCCCAGCGGGATCTGCTGAAGCTGCTGCCATACCTTTTGTTGAAAGGCGGTTCCCACGGGTTGCAGAGGAAGTGAAAAGTGCCAGTCCGCCTGTTTGAAATAGTGCTGAAGCTGTGCAACCACCTGGGCTGTGGGTTCATCGTCAGTGGCCTGTAGCGTCGTCTCGTCAGAGAGGAAGTTGATCCTGTAGAGTGCTCCATCTTCTATTACAATGCCCAGAGGGCCAATCGGACTGGCGATAATGGCTTGGTAAGATGTTGTAGCATTCATTGTGTAGTGATCAGCAGACCATATAATAAGGTTAGCTTCCCTGCAACGTGACAGAGAGACCCGACAGGAAATATTGCAATGTATAAAAACATAATCTCCTCCATCCTGCTAATGGTTGTCATCATTTCAATGTCGGGGTGCAAAGGATCACTGGAGAAGGTCTATTCGTTAGGGGAGCATGTTGATCCGGATGACCCCATGAGCAGAAGGTTTGCTTCCAGCGCTGCAAAAAAGCCTGAAAGCCGATGTGAAAAAGAGCTGGCCTTTGGTTACTACTGCCTCGGAGGCAGCATCAAAGAGCTGTTGGATCAGCGCAACCCCTTGCGCCAGCATGCCGAAGAGGGTCTCTATGTCTTTGATTTTCGTGAGCGCCGGGGGCTGACCACCATCACCACCTTTCAGGGCAAGATACTCTCCGTCAGCCGCAGTGACCGGCCGGCAAACTGGCAGACCGCCATGGCTGTCAGGCAGCGCATCGAGAGACTGTATGGCAAGGCCGACGACAGAAGCACCTTTGCCGCAGATATCGATACCCCGCGCCAGTTGGAGTTTGCTGTCTATAAGGGAAGAGCCAAAGCCCACTATGTCTGGCTCATGTCCGGCTGGCGCATTGACGTGGTTTGGGATGATATTCGCAATATCGACATTACCTTTCTCGATGCGGAGCTGAACAGGAGCTATCTCGCCAGCCAGAGACGGCCGGAACCAGAAGAGGAACGGGGGGCGCGGAAATAGAATATGAGGCGACTCAATCCCCCTGTCATTGTACTGCTGCTCTCCCCACTGCTGAATCCTGCTCCATTGTGTGCAGCCACAAATCAACTTGAGGCAGAGCGGGAGAGGCTGAAATCAGAGACCCGGATGATCAAAGAGCAGATTCAGGCAGAGCAGATCAGGATTGAGCAGCTCAAGCGCCGAATCGAGCTTTTTCGGGCGCAAAACCGGGCTGCTGACCAGTATATCCTGAAAGAGCTAGAGCGCTATAATCATGGTGAAATATAGGCTCAGGCGCAGCAGGAAGTCGCAAATGGTTTTTATTCACAAAATCTGTGGATAACTGTGTGCAAAAAGAAGCTCACTACAGGCATAGCCCGTATGGGCACAAGATTGCGTTTAGAATGACCACTTTTTATACATAACAAAATATATCTTTTAATTACAGCACGTTAACGACTAATTGACATAGATCAATCCCGCGTCTTAAGCGGCATGTTCAGGCTGTAGGCTGCCAGTTGGAGTATTGTGCATAATAATCCCCTAAAGACAGTATGTTATGCCACAATCCGGCTCCAGTACTGGAAGAACCACCCTCAAGTTAGAGATGCGCAATGCCACAGATTCAAACCGCTTTTTGGAGGGAAAAAGCCCTCAGCCAGCTGACCCGTGAAGAGTGGGAGGCGCTGTGCGATGGCTGTGCAAAATGCTGCCTGCATCGGTTGGAAGATGATGAGACGCGGGAGATTCACTTCACCAACATTGTCTGCCGCCTGCTGGATCCGGAGACCGGGCAATGTACCCGCTACCTGGAGCGTTCTGTATTGGTGCCAAACTGCGTCACCATGACACGGGAAGATCTGGGTGACCCCTACTGGCTGCCCTCAACCTGTGCCTATCGCCTGTTGGCAGAGGGAAAAGAGCTGCCCGAATGGCACCCGCTACGCTCAGGTGATCCAGAGAGTGTGTTTAATTCCGGCCACTCTATTCTTGGTCGGGTGATCTGTGAAACCGAGGCAGATGAGCCTGAATTTCACATGATTGACTGGATCACTTAAACTCTGCACCCCTCAATCCACAGCCTATGATGAGCGATGAGCAAAATACCCACTATCAGCCAGTTTCTTGAGAGCAATAGCAGCCGGCTGTGCCTGTTTGATATGGGGCGGCGGGTGGTCAAGATTCCACGCGAGCTGTTTCTGAAATTTGAGCAGGGTGAGATCAGCTACCCCTATCCGCTTCAGCGGAAGGCCTGGTTCGGTATCCTTTTTCAGCAGCAGGGGAGGGAGCCTTTTATCTGGTTTTTGCAGCTGCCGCTGGATGAGCTGGGGCGGCTGGTGCTTGCCGCCAGGGATGATTTCCTGCATCGGCTGCTGGAGCGGATCGGCGAAAACCTTCAGGCGGCAAAAGAGGGGCAACAACTGGAGAGTGCACTCCAGGATAACCCCTACTGCTTCAAGCCCAAAGATGAGCGGCTGGCGATCTTTCACGCCAAGGCGGCACGGGCGTTCAAGCGGCAGCCCTCAAAATACTATCCTCATGCGCAGCAATACTTTTCTGGAGAGCTGGGGTGGGATCAGTGGCCCTTTGTCGGTTATCAGGGGATCGCGGATATGGCCGTGCGGCAGCATGAGACGGAGAATAACCGGCATCTGAGCCAGGCGATCTCCCAACTGCCCATACGCCCTTTTGAGGCGCTGTGCCACTGCCTGGAAAATGAGCAGATTACGCTGGATATTACCCAGGCGCTGCTGGATCGAGTCCAAAAAACAATAGCTGAAACAACCCCCGATCCTGCCATTATCAGCAGTGCCATTCGGGGGGTGGCTCAATCCTGCTCAGCCAGTCTGCGCCGAGAGCTGCTGCATGCTGTTTTGAACCGCCCCGATCTCTGTACGCCCGATCTTCTGATGGCCATCAGTGGAAGGGTGTGGGAGTCGCTGAAGGAGGCGGAGAGTGGGCGGCTCTATCTTGAGCGGCTGGCAGAGAACAGTGCCGGACAGCCGTTTTTCAGTCAGAGCCTGGCTGATCTGCTCTATCTGCCTGGGATGCGTGAACCCCTGTTGAGGCTTATCCGCAGCCCCGATCGATCTGAACAGCTTGCCCAGGCCGTTGGGGAGATGCTGGGTTAAAAAATCTTACTCATAAAATACTGCTTTGAACCACAGATTCACACAGATAAACACAGATTTTGGCTTGAAACACGACTTATCTGTGTGAATCTGTGGTTCCCTCTCTTTAGAAAAAATAGATTTAGCTGAGCATGGCTAAGTGGGTAGAATAGTGACCAAAATCATGTCTCAATACGCGGATCATAGGCTGCACTTTCGTTAAGCCACTCCAAAAAGGCATCTGCCGGTAGCGGGGCGCTGACAAAATAGCCCTGGATGGTATCGCAGCCCAGCTTCTGCAAATAGTGCCATGCCTCTTCTGTTTCAACGCCCTCTGCCACAACAGAGAGTCCCAGGCTGTGCGCCAGAGCCACGGTTGAAGAGACAATCATGGCATCGTTCTCGTTTACCAGCATATCAAATATAAAACCCTGGTCGATTTTCAGCTCGTGCACCGGCATCTTCTTAAGGTAAGAGAGTGATGAGTAGCCTGTCCCATAGTCATCAATCGATAGCACAATGCCCATGGATTTCAGCTCATCCAGCACAATCAGTGAGCTTTCAGGGTCAAGCATAAAAACAGATTCTGTCACCTCCAGCACCAGCTTTTCAGGCGCTAGCTGCAGTTGTTCCAGCAGCTCTGCCACCGTGGATGGGAGTGAAAGATCTATCAGGTTATGGGCAGATATGTTGATTGAGATTTTGATATTCAGCCCCCCCTGCATCCATGCTGCGCACTGAGTCAATGCCTCCTGTATGACCCACTGCGTCAAAGAGCCAATCAACCCCGTTCTCTCTGCCAGCGGGATGAACTCTTCCGGCCCGATAAATCCATGCCCTGGATGATCCCAGCGGGCAAGCGCTTCAACCCCTTCAAGCTGCCCTGTTTTTGTATTGATCTGAGGTTGGTAATAGACCATCAACCCGCCGGCATCAATGGCCTGGCGCAGCTCGCCCACCAGGGTTAATCGGCGCACGCTGTAGTTATCCAGGTTGCTGTTATATAGTTCACAGCGTTTATTGAGCGCCTTGGCCTGGCGCATAGCCACATCGGCACAGCGAATAAGAAGCAGGGATATATTTCCATGCTCTGGAAATCTGGCAACACCCGTAGTTACCTCGACGGGCAGTGCAATGCCGTCCACGGTAATGGGAACGCTAAACAGCTCTTTCACCCGCTTGACAGAGATCCCCATCAATTCGGGTGGTGGCGCCGGAAGCAGTACTGCAAACTCATTGCCCCCCAGGCAGGCGACAACGATAGCGTCTGCCATCCCATCACGCAGCCGCTGCCCAACCTCCTGCAATACACGGTCGCCGATATCGTGCCCCAGGGTGTCGTTGATCTCCCGCATCCGGTCAACGTCCATCAGCATCAACACATAGCCAGGATCCCCCTCTTCTGCATCCTGAATTAGCTGGTTCAATTGCATATCAAGGTTTTTGCGATTGGGCAGCCCGGTTAAGGCATCATGCAGGGACTGATGTTCGATCTCTGCCGTATAGGCTTTCTGTATCTCCAGTTTGGCCTGGGTGGCTGCAATGATTTTTTGTTGCCGATGCGCCAGCTGTTTTTCAGCCTGATCGAGTATGAAATAGAACATTATCAACAGGGTCAGCCCAATGACCAATGCAACCACTGAGATAAAAAATACTGTGTTGTGCACGCCATAGGCGCGGGAGGTAAAATCCTTGAGTACCAGCAGGCTGCCAATATGCCTGCTCTCCACATCAATGACAGGGATAAAGGCTGCTTGGTAGAGGCGGTCTTCAATGTCCAGTTCTGTTATAAAACCTGCGCCGGGCAGATGCGGAAGTATGAAGCTATTCAGTTTATCGACAGGGAAGCTATTCGGTGGTGCTACCAGTGAAACAACTGAGTGCTCAAATTGATCCCAATTGGCGGGTCGATTCATCATGCGCATGCCGGATTCCCACCCCTTTTGGGTCAGAAAATCCTTTGATACCAGCAGCACAAGTTTGACTCTGAACATGGATGCAAGCTCACGGGCTTTTCTTTCAATCTCTTCACCAAGCTCGATATAACCTATCCGTTTTTCACCATCCCATAAAGGCATAACCACTCTTACTGTCAATGATCCCATGGTTCCAAGCTCTGCACCCGATGCCAGTTGCCCGCTTTTCTCTGCCTGTAGCAGATTAAATCGCTCAATGGTATCGCCGTACTGTCCCGGTTGATGCACGCGCAAAAAATTCTTTCGCTGATTATTGTGAAAATAGAGGTGGGTAATGTGATGTTTGGTGCGCAGCTGCTCAAAGACAGGTTGCATTACAGTGAGCAATTTGTCTCTGTTTTTTGCATGCAAGGCAGCCAGCATCTCTCTGTTTTCAAGAATGCCGATAAGCGCCAGTGAGAGCTTGTTTACGCTGTTGCGAATCAGGCTGGCGTAGCTCTCTTCTATGGCGGTGATGTTGTCCTGAAAATCAGCATTGCGGTGCTTTTTTTCTTCCTGGTATATGCCTAGCAGTGAGATTGCAAACAGAAACAGGCAGGCAAAGGCAAAGGGGATGAGCACCTGGAACTTTAGCTTAACGGTGCTGTTGTGATTTTTAGTCGTACTGTGCATATAAACCAGCTGTGATGTACAACAAAAAAGGCCATCTAAAGTTATGGACAGGCGGTATTGATTTATTGCTGCGTGGTATAGATTATAGGGTTATATTGCTTATATTTCCTGGAATAAGGGAATGAAGCGTTTAATCCTGGGCGGTTCAGAAGTTATTTACGCCATGACCATATTGGCGCACATTGACTGTATTGCGCAGGGCGGCCTATTGACAGCTAGCTTACAGAGCTTTAGAACGATTCTCCATACTCAGGGGAGGGTGCAAAATGACGGGGGTCTCATAGGAGGTACATTACAGCGAGCCGTTCCTGGCCTGCGGTGATTGACGCCTACTGTTTCCCAGATATTCCGTTCTAAAACAAGATGTATCGAAAAATGTCTGATTGCCATTTATGCGCTTGTACCGGCAGAACCATTAACCCTATAATGAATGCTGTTGCTGTGCATCAAGCTGGAGTGTTGCCTTACTTCACATCAATGAAGGAGCTAAACCATGAAAGATTTACCCCCAGCAAAAGACCCCATCGAAGCAATAGGTGAAGCCTATGAGTTATTGCTCGAAGATGCGCTCGAGGAAGCCCACAAAATTGGAAAGAAAACCGGCCCGAGCCTCCACCGTGCAATTGATGAAGTACACATCAAGACCGATAAGCTGGAGAAACTGACGAAGGAAGAGGCGGAAAAGCTTGCCGGTTATCTGAAGCGTGACTTGATTGATGCCGCCCGATACATCAAAGAAAGCAGCAAGGATTTTAAGGCCTGGTTTGGTTTCGACGTTGAACTGGTTCAGGATCGTTTGCGGGAACTGTTCACCCAGGCGGCAGACCAGACCACAGTGGGGCTAGCGAAACTCAAAGAGCAGGCACCCGAGTACCACACCGGCGAGATTACCGGCCCTGGCACACTTTGTTGCAATGCATGCGGCGAACTGCTGCATTTTCACCGGCCGGGGCACATCCCGCCCTGCCCCAAATGCCACGGCACAGTATTCAGGCGCGAGACTGCTGAAAAGGATGCAAAAAGTTAACCGGCTGGTCAGCTGCCGGGTGTGATCCACACCGCTGCACTCACGAAAGAGAGGTTGCGTGCAGGTTTGGCAAATTGACTCGTCCAACTCCTGGAAAACGGATACATTTTCATAGGTTCTTCTCTGCCCCCCAAGGTATAAGCTTGGCGGCGGCGCGCCTCTTGGTCGGCCTCTCTTTCCGCCAGGGTGCGTTTGAGAGCCAGCTGCCGCTGAGCGACCAACAGCAACGAACACATTTTATGCTGTAACTTATTGTTACTGATATATTGTCAGAAAAGCTCAAAGATGGGCTAAGTCGAGCCTGCTCATTTATCCAGAACCACTGGCTAAGAACAAGTTACACCGCTGGCCAGAGACATTCATATCCACCTGGGCTGCAACCGTCTATTTTTCATC
>JALSJZ010000048.1 GCA_026989135.1 Sedimenticola sp.
AATAAATGAATAAAGACCTACCTCTTGAAACACAAGAATATCTGAATCAGCTGCGGGAAGATATTCAGTTTTCTGAAAAGATATGTGGGCATGATATGACGTTTCAAACCACCTGGGGACTCTTTTCACCTAAGAGTGTAGATGAAGGTAGCCGGTTGTTGTTGGATCTGATCGAGATCAACGAAGATGACGATACCCTGGATTTGGGTTGTGGCTATGGGGTGCTGGGGTTGACCATGGCCAAGCTGGCACCCAAGGGGAGACATCTGCTGATAGACAAGGATTTTGTAGCAGTTGAATACAGCCATAGAAATGCGCGGCTGAACCGGCTGGACAACACGGAGATCTTTCTGAGCAACGGCTTTAATCAGGTTGGGGACAGGCGCTTTGATCTGATTGTCTCCAACCTTCCGGCCAAGACAGGTAAAGAGCTCTACTACCTCTACTTTTATGATGCGTTGGAGCGTCTCAACCCGGGGGGGAGAATCTATGTGGTGACGATATCCGGGTTGCGCAAGTTTGTGAGTCGGGCGTTTAAAGAGGTGTTTGGAAACTATACAAAGGTGAAGCAGGGGAAGGTCTATACGGTGGCAATGGCGGTGAAGATGCAGGAGTCAGGAGTTTTGCAAGTACCCCGCTGAAGGGGGCAGCAAAGCCAAGAAGGAAGCACTGAAAGCGGAGACAAAACGACGCAAGGCGGCAAATTACACCGTGGCAGCAGATAGGCGCTACAATGAACGCAGCGAGGTTGAACGAGTCAATGGATAAATTTGGACAGGCTCTCATCAAACAAAAACCTGGAAGCGGGACTAAAGTCCCGCTTCCGAAAGCAAAAATTGTTTGCTGTGCGATAGCGCGCCGTTTACGGGGCGGATTCTCCTAAGCGATAAGCAAGATGATTTGAGCTTGCCTTTAGTGGTTTGGTAATTTGTCGTCAGTTGATATATTTAAGAAACACTAATGATATGATGCCGGATTGTTAACCATATCATTCCTGCCCAGCTATATAGATGGATCTCAAAAAGTCCCTACAGAAACTCCGCTCCCAGGGTGCCGCTTTTACACACGACCTGCTCATGGTGCCCGTAGCCTGGTTTTGTGCCTATTGGCTGCGCTTCAACCTGGGTGTGATTCCAGAGGCTTATCTGGAACGTGCGATTGGGGTATTGCCGCTGCTGATGGTTGTTCAGGCGGGGATAAACTGGCATCTTGGACTCTATCGGGGGGTATGGCGCTTTGCCTCTGTCCCTGATCTGATCCGAATTCTGCAAGCGGTAAGTGTTGCCCTTATTGTGAATTTTGGCCTGCTGTTTCTGTTTTTTCGGCTGGAAGATGTTCCGCGTTCCGTCCCTGTAATCTTTGGTGTCTTGCTGGTGATGCTGCTCGCTGGCCCCCGCTTTCTCTATCGTTGGCTTAAGGATCATCATATTGACCTGCGAAGCGGGGAACGGGTGCTGATTGTGGGGGCCGGCAAGGCGGGCGAGATGCTGGCGCGGGATCTGTTGCGCAAGGGTGGACGTTCGTATCTGCCGGTGGCCTTTGTGGATAATAAAAAGCGTTGGCATGGGCAGGAGGTGCATGGGGTGCCTGTGGTCGATGGTTGTGATGCGATCCCCCAAGTGGTGGAGAAGTATGCCATCGATTTTGTGATGTTGGCCGTGCCCTCTGCAAGGCCGGCACAAAGGCGGCATCTGGTGGAGCTGTGCGAGCAGAGTGGAGTCCCTTTTCGCACCGTGCCCGAGCTGGATGCACTGATGTCGGGTCGGGTGAGCATTGATCAGCTGCGCGAGGTCTCGATTGAGGATCTGCTGGGGCGTGATCCGGTCTCCCTGGATTGGGATGGTATCCGCAGTGGGCTGGCAGGAAAAACCATACTGGTTACAGGTGGCGGTGGCTCTATTGGCTCTGAACTGTGTCGGCAGATTGGCCGTCTGAAACCGGCCAGCCTGCTGCTGTTGGATCAGTCTGAATTCAATCTCTACTCCATTGAGATGGAGCTAAAAGCGCAGTTTCCAATGCTGAAGCTACATGTCTATATCGGTGATGTGGAGGATCCGGCAACGGTTGAACGGCTGTTTGCCAGCCATACCCCCGATATTGTTTTTCATGCCGCAGCCTACAAGCATGTCCCACTGCTTGAGCATCAGGTGCGGGAGGCGGTCAACAACAATGTGCTCGGGACGCGCAATGTTGCAGAGGCGGCAGATCGGCATAAGTGCTCCGAATTTGTGCTTATCTCCACCGATAAGGCGGTAAATCCAACAAATGTGATGGGGGCTACCAAGCGGCTGGCGGAGCTTTTCTGCCAGAATCTGGATGCCCGCTCCGCAACACGCTTTATCACGGTGCGCTTTGGTAATGTGCTGGGCTCTACCGGCAGTGTCGTCCCGCTGTTTCGCAAACAGATTGAGGCGGGCGGCCCACTGACGGTGACCCACCCGGATATGGAGCGCTACTTTATGACCATCCCCGAGGCGACCCAGCTCATCATGCAGGCGGCGGTTATTGGTGCTGGGGGCGAGATCTTTGTGCTGGATATGGATGAGCCGGTAAAGATCAGCTATCTGGCAGAGCAGATGATCCGGCTGTCGGGAAAGGTGCCGGGTGAGGATATTGAGATCAAATATGTCGGGCTGCGGCCGGGTGAAAAGCTCTATGAGGAGCTGTTTCATGAGCAGGAGAAACTGCAACCCACCGGGCATGAGAAGATCCTGCTGGCTCAGTACCGCAAGGTAGACTGGGGGCAGCTGAGCGCCTCGATGGCAGAGATGAAGCAGGCCTGTGACCATTTTGATGAGGCCTGCCTGATGCAGCAGCTGCAAAGACTGGTGCCTGAAAACCGTATTAACCGGCCTGACTGAATCGCGATGGGAAAACATAAAGAGCAGACATCAGGCCTGTCACTGTTAGCGCCCCGATACTGGCCCGCCTGGCTCGGTATCCTGCTGCTGCGGTTGATTGTGTTGCTGCCATTCTCCTGGGTGATGGCACTGGGTCGCGCTATCGGCAGGTTAAGTTTCCGCTTCGCAAAGCAACGACGGCGTATTGCCGAGATCAATCTCCAACTCTGTTTTCCGGAGTGGGATGAGACCCGGCGGCGACAGGTGCTAAGAGAACATTTTGAGTCGCTGGGTATGGGGCTGCTGGAGATCCCTATCGGGTGGTGGTCACCCTCCAGCCGGCTCCAGAGGCTGGCGCATATCGAAGGGCTGGAGCATCTGCAACAGGCGTTGCAGGCGGGCAAGGGGGCTATCCTGCTCTCGGCCCACTTTACCTCGCTGGAGCTTGGAGGGCGGCTGCTTTCACTCCATGCCCCGTTTCATGCCATGTACCGCCGCCATGATAATCCGGTGATAGAGAAGATTATGGCGGGTAGCCGCGTCCATCGACTGGAGAAGGCCATCCCCAGGGACGATGTGCGAGGCATGATCCGCAGTCTCAAAGGCAATCATGCCGTCTGGTATGCGCCAGATCAAAATACCCAACGCAAGGCCGCAGTATTTGTCCATTTTTTTGGCCAGGTGGCCTTGACCAGCACCGCTACAGCCCGTCTGGCAAAGCTGACCGGAGCAGCTGTAGTGCCCTACTATGTGGTGAGGCGCGAGGATGGCAGCGGTTACAATGTGATTCTGGAACCCGCATTGACCAACTACCCCACTGGCGATCTGGAAGCCGATACGCAACGGGTCAATGACATTATCGAAGGCTGGGTCAGGAAAAACCCGGCACAGTATCTCTGGATTCACCGGCGTTTTCGGTCGCGCCCCACAAGAGGCGACCCCACACCTTATGACGACATCTAACCGGATGCTTGCTGTATAATCGCCCCTTTTCTTCTGCCGAATTCCACAATGTCTGAACCCGTTACACTGTCGAGCCGGGGGCTATATTTCCGGCTGCTGAGCCACGTAAAACCCTACTGGCGTCAGTTCGGCTGCGCTATCCTGGCTACCGTCATCCTGGCGCTCACGGAACCGGCCATCCCGATGCTGCTCAAACCGCTGCTGGATGGCACCTTTGTCGATAAAGATCCAGACTATATGTTCTGGACACCCATAGCACTGGTTGTGCTGTTTCTGATACGGGGCGTGATGGGTTTTTGCAGCAGCGTGGCATTCGAGTGGGTATCCGGCAAGCTGGTCTATGACCTGCGCCGGTTGATGTTTGAACGCATCCTCAGCTTTCCCACCGCCTATTTCGATGCCAACGCCACCGGCAACATCGTTAACAAGGCCACCTTCAATGTCAATCAGGTGACCACAGCGGCCACCCGCGTATTGGTTATTCTGGTGAAGGACAGCATCGCAATCATTGGGTTGATCGCCTGGATGCTCTATCTGGATTGGCAGTTGACCATGACGGTATTTATTCTGATCCCGGTTATTGCGGTGATGGTAAAGGTGCTGGCGGTGCGTCTGCGCAGAATCAGCCGCAAGCTGCAAGCCACCATGGGCGAGATGACACATGCCCTGGAAGAGGGCGCACGCGGCCATAAGGTGATCAAGGTGTTTGGTGGTCAGCAGGCTGAAAAGCGGCGTTTTGACAAGATGGCCAACTGGGTGCGCCGCTACAATCTCAAGGCAAAGGTAGCCGGTTCAGCCAATGTCCCGGTGGTTGAGGCCGTGGGGGCGTTGATGCTGACCATCCTGATCGCCTCGGCAGAGGATATGACTGTCGGTGCCTTTGTCTCATTCTTGACCGCCATGGGGCTGCTCTTTCCACCGATCAAACGCCTTACCGGCATCAACCATCCACTGCAACGCGGCCTGGCAGCAGCGGAGTCTGTGTTTGGGCTGATTGATGAGCCAGCCG
>JALSJZ010000049.1 GCA_026989135.1 Sedimenticola sp.
CTAAACTGGATGCCTTTTTAAAGAGATATGAACGCTCATTGGAGAACACGCTGTTTGCCCCTGTTCGCGCAAGGCGTGGACAGTACTTTTTGGTTATTGATACCGCTAAAGGCGAAATCATTGACTATCTGGAGATCCCTTATATTCCCGGTATGGGTATAGAGACCCGGGTGGTTCCACACGATAAGCTGCTCAGCGATTTGCCTTAGGGCTTGTCAAGAAATAACTTGATCATCTTGCTTGTCTACCCTTTCATCTTCAGCGTTGCTGAAAGGGTTACATACAACGAGTATGTGTCCCTTTCAGCGCCTTGAATACAAAACGATATCCGGCGCAATATAATCAAGTTATTTCTTGACAAGCCCTTAGGTACGATACTCGGCATTGATCCGCACATAATCATAGGAGAGGTCGCAGGTCAGCACCTTGGCATCTGCCTCTCCCCGACCCAATGCAACCCGGATGGAAAACTCCGGCCGGTTCATTACCGCCTGCCCGGCCTCCTCTGCGTACTCTTCGGCACATGCACCGCTACGCACAATGCAGGTATCATCCAGCCAGATGGCCACATGTTGAATGTCCAGATCCTCTATCCCGGCGCGACCCACTGCTGCCAGGATGCGCCCCCAGTTGGGGTCAGAGGCAAACAGTGCGGTCTTGACCAAAGGCGAGTGGGCAATGGTATAAGCGACCTCCTTTGCCTCTGCCTGGCTCTCCGCCCCCTCCACCAATATCTCGACCAGCTTGGTGGCGCCTTCGCCATCACGCACAATGGCGCGCGCCAGATCCATACAGACCTCTGTTACCGCAGCGCAGAATTTCTGGTACGCAACGCTCTTCACATCTGAAATTGGCGCGGTGGGGCTCATGCCGCTGGCAACCAGCACGCAGGCATCATTGGTCGATGTATCACCATCAACGGTGATGGCATTGAAAGAGGGTTCAACCGCTTGCTGCAGGCATTCACGCAAGAGCTTCGGGGGGATGATTGCATCCGTCGCAATGAAGGCCAGCATGGTGGCCATATCGGGCCGGATCATGCCAGAGCCTTTGGCCATGCCGGTAACCGTGGTAGGCATCCCATCGATCAGGAATTCACGCGATGCCAGTTTCGGCACCGTATCTGTCGTCATGATGGCATTGGCAGCGGTGACCCAGCCATCTTCAGTCAGACTGTGAATAGCCTGTGGTAGCGCCTCAACCAGGCGGGAGACCGGCAATGGTTCGCCAATGACCCCTGTAGAAAAAGGCAGTACCTGCGATGGCTGACAGTCAACCACCTCGGCCAGCCCTTCGCAACATGCCTCGGCATCGTCTATCCCTTGATCACCTCTGCCGGCATTGGCATTACCTGAATTTATCAACAGGTAGTGAGGGGGCCTGACCCCCAGGTTTCTGCGCGCTACCACGACCGGAGCCGCGCAGAATGCATTACGGGTAAACACCGCTGCAGAGGTGGTCCCCAGCGGCAGTTCAATCACAACCAGGTCGTTGCGATCCGGATATTTGATGCCTGCGGCAGCGCTGCCCAGACGGATGCCCGTAACCGGGGCAAAATCTCTATTTTTGATACTCATTACACTGTCAGCCACTCAGGTTTTTATGAGATGCGCCCATGGCACTGTTTATATTTCTTGCCAGAACCACAGGGGCAGGGTTCATTCCGTCCCACCTTTCGCCCATCACGCACATACGGCTGCTCTGCATCGCCTTCTGGCGGCTGTGCTTCGCCCGCCTCTTCGCCGCCATACCCCGATAACTCATCATGCCGATATTGCATCTCATTGCTGTACTGCTCATGGGCAGGGATATTCATATCCTCTTCCGCACGAACCCTGACCTTTGAAAGCGCCTCGATCACATCCCGCTTGATGCTCTCCAGCATGATGGAGAACATCTCAAACGCCTCACGCTTGTACTCCTGCTTGGGGTTTTTCTGGGCATAGCCACGCAGGTGAATGCCCTGACGCAGGTAGTCCATTGCCGCAAGATGCTCTTTCCAATGGCTGTCCAGCGTCTGCAGCATGACCGCTTTTTCATACTGACGTATCGCCTCGCTGCCTGCCCGTGACTCCATCTCGGCATACTGGGCCTCCAGCTCGCTGATGATCCGCGCACGCAGACCGGCTTCATCCAGGTTATCATCTTCATCCAGCCACTGCTGAATCGGGTAGGAGACGGCAAAGTGTTTCTCCAGCGCCTCGGTCAACCCCGGCACATCCCACTGTTCATCCAGGCTGTCGGGGGGGATATAGATAGCGACCAGGTCATTCACCACATCGTGCCGGAGATCCTGGATGGTTTCAGAGATGTCATCCGTGTCCATCAGCTCATCGCGCTGTTGATAGACCACCTTGCGCTGATCGTTGGCCACGTCGTCATATTCCAGCAGCTGTTTGCGGATATCGAAGTTGCGCCCCTCTACCTTCTTCTGTGCATTGGCAATCGCCTTGGTGACCCAGGGGTGTTCGATCGCCTCACCCTCATCCATGCCCAGTTTCTGCATGATGGATGAGACCCGCTCTGAGGCAAAGATGCGCATCAGGTTATCTTCCAGTGAGAGATAAAAGCGTGAGGAGCCGGCATCACCCTGGCGGCCGGAGCGGCCTCGCAGCTGGTTGTCGATACGTCTGGACTCGTTGCGTTCGGTACAGATAACACGCAGGCCGCCGACATCCAACACCTGCTGGTGTGTCTCTTCCCATTTTTTACGAATCGCCTCTACGGCTTCAGGGGTTGCCTTATCCCCCAGCGCCTCAATCTCCACATCGGGATTACCGCCCAGCACAATATCGGTGCCACGCCCCGCCATGTTGGTGGCAATGGTAACCCTGCCCGGCAACCCGGCTTCTGCCACGATCCCGGCTTCGCGCTCATGCTGCTTGGCGTTGAGTACCTGGTGATCAATCTTTTTATCCGTCAGCAGCTTGGAGACCAGTTCTGATGTCTCGATAGAGGCGGTGCCTACCAGCACGGGCTGGCCACGTTTTACGCAATCCTCAACATCTTCGATGATGGCCGCATACTTTTCATCCGCCGTGAGGTAGATCAGATCACCCATATCATCCCGCTTCATCGGGACATTGGTGGGGATCACGACCACTTCCAATCCATAGGTCTGCTGAAATTCGAAGGCCTCGGTATCGGCTGTGCCGGTCATGCCGGAGAGCTTTTCATACAGCCGGAAGTAGTTTTGGAAGGTGATGGAGGCCAGCGTCTGATTCTCCTTCTGGATCTTCACCCCCTCTTTGGCCTCAATCGCCTGGTGCAATCCATCGGACCAGCGGCGGCCGGGCATGGTGCGGCCGGTAAACTCATCCACAATGACCACCTCGCCATTGGTGACGATATAGTCCACATTTTTCTGGAACAGTACATGCGCACGCAGGGCGGCATTTACATGGTGCATCAGGCTGATGTTATTGGAGTCGTAGAGGCTCTCACCCTCGGCCAGCAGCCCCATCTCCTCCAACATCTTTTCAACCTTCTCATGCCCGGCATCACTCAGGAAGGCCTGCCGTGACTTCTCATCGACCGAGTAGTCACCCGGCCCAAAGTCGGGGCGACCCTCCTCATCTACAAGCGGCTCCTGCCGGGTCAACTCGGGGATAAAGGAGTTCATGCTCTTGTAGAGTTCAGAACCACCCTCGGTTGGCCCGGAGATGATCAGCGGGGTGCGCGCCTCGTCAATCAGGATAGAGTCGACCTCATCCACCACCGCAAAGGCACGCCGGTTCTGCTGCACCCGCTGACCGGCCTCGAAGGCCATGTTGTCGCGCAGGTAGTCAAACCCGTATTCGTTATTTGTCCCGTAGGTTATATCCGCGCTGTAGGCCTCGCGTCGGGTCGCATTGCGCAGGTGCCGGTAGCCAGAGGTGGAGCCGTCACACTCTGGATCAAACAGGTAGGAGCTGCTGTCCGGCCCTTCGCCGCCCGAGCCGTTGATGATGCCGACGCTCAACCCCAGAAAATGGTAAAGATGCCCCATCCACTCCGCATCACGACGTGCCAGATAGTCGTTGACGGTGATGACATGCACCCCTTTGTTCGGCAGGGCATTCAGGTAGACCGCAAGTGTTGCCACCAGGGTTTTGCCCTCGCCGGTGCGCATCTCGGCAATCTTGCCTTGGTGCAGCACCATGCCACCGATCATCTGCACATCAAAATGACGCATGTTCAGGGCGCGCACACCTGCCTCTCGCACCGTGGCAAATGCCTCAAACAGCAGATCATCCAATGTTTCTCCCTGCTCCAGGCGCTCGCGAAACTCGGTTGTCTTTGCCTGCAACTCCTCATCTGACAAGGCCTGGAGGGCTGGCTCCAGTTCATTGATCTTGCCCACCGACTTTGACATGCGCTTAACCAGGCGATCATTCCGACTACCAAAGATTTTACTGAGAAGTTTGCTAACCATGTATGCTGAATCCGTAGGCGTTATTCAAAAACGGTGAAAAAGGGAGAGGGGATAATACCGCAAAACCGGCCAGCTTGCTCTCAACCGACGGTTCAACAACGAGACGATGGGCAGCAGGCGCTAGCCGGAACGCTTTTTGGGGTTTGCGGTTTTGGCTGCCGACTTGCGCAGATACTTCCAGGGATTAACCTTTTTGCCATTCTGCAAGACTTCAAAATGGACATGCGGCCCGGTGGATCGGCCGGTTGAACCCATTTTTGCAATCACCTGCGCCTTGGCAATCCGATCACCCGGCTTTACCAGTATCTCACCATTATGGGCATAGCGGGTAGTATAGCCATTGCCGTGGTTGATCTCGACCAGATAGCCATAGCCGTTCTGCCTGCCGGCTTTTGAGACCACGCCGGCGGCCACTGAAAAGACATCTGACCCCTTCTTGCCGGCAAAATCAACCCCGTGGTGGAAGGCCTTTTTTCCGGTAAAGGGATCTTTGCGATAACCAAAGTGGGAGGAGATCCAGCCTTTTTTAATAGGTCTGCCAGCAGGGTAGATCTCCTGTTGCAGCCTGCGGTTCATGATCAGCTCTTCCATGAAATTGAGCTTGTGCTCACGATCATCAATGATCTGCGACATCCGCTGCAGGTCAGCCAGCAACTCATCCAGCGCCAGCGATTCAGAGGTGTTTGAGGCATCCAGGCCGCCAATGGGAGGGACAGCCGAAAAGTTAAATTCATCCTCATCCAGCATGCCAACCTTGGTCAAACGCTCGCCAAGGGCATCCAGACGCATGATGTGGGACTGCATCTGTCCCAGTCGCAACGCCAGTGCATCCAGGTGTTGTTGTGTCTGCTCACGCGCCTCGGCAATGGTGCTTCGCTGATCGGCCAATGCGGCCTGCAACATAAGATCGGCAGGGTCAACCACCGCTGCTGCTACCGCATGCTGCTGGCCCATTTTGTATCCTGCCCAGCCAATGCCAGCAGAGACCATGCCAAGTAACAGCAGCAGCCCACTCAGCACCAGACCCAGACTCAGTTTTACAGTGCCTGTCCGGTTACGAAATCCGGTAAACAGTATGAAGTTCATTTATAGTACCTGCATATATTTTAGCTCTGCCGACTCCATATTATGGCCAAACCACGTACCGTCCATCAACTGCTGCACTCCGGCTCCACGCTCCGGGAGCTGCGCCACTGTCTGGGCGCGCAGGAGAAGCTGCTTACACTAACCCGCAGCCTGCTGCCTGCACCGCTGGATCAGCACTGCCTCTCAGCACAACAGCGCCGCAACCATCTTATTATCCATACCGGCTCCTCCGCATGGGCCAGCCGACTGCGCTATTTCTCACGTGATCTTCGTGCAAAGCTGCGGAGCAAAGGGGTGGTGGTGCAGAAGATTGAGGTGCGGGTATTCATTAGCAACCCATCCACAAAGCGCCCAACACGCCACGTTCACCGCCTCTCACAGGATAATGCAAAACTGATTGCTGCCACTGCTGATGAGATCCAGGATGCCAACCTGCGTGCTGCCCTGAAAAGGCTTAGTCAACATGGGGCGGTTTAAACAAATATAGACTGCCCCATGCGGCGAATCTGCGCCTCTGTTCTCAGTTACACCGATCAAAGGGTTTTACGTTGCATGCACCGGCTTCATGTAGGAGATGGGTACATTGCCCTCTTCCGTGAAGGTGACCTCTTCCCAGGCGTTCTTATCCGCCAGCAGTGTCTGCAGCAACCTGTTATTCAAGGCGTGACCGGATTTGCAGCCGCTGAATGAGCCGATGAGGCTGTGTCCCAGCAGGTAGAGATCGCCAATGGCATCGAGGATTTTATGCTTTACGAACTCATCCTCGTAACGCAGCCCATCTTCATTCAGGATGCGATAGTCATCCACCACAATGGCATTGTCCAGGGTGCCACCCAGCGCCAGCTGGCGCTCACGCAGTGCCTCGATGTCACGCAGAAAACCAAAGGTTCTTGCGCGGCTCACCTCTTTGACGAAGGAGGTGGAGGAGAAATCTATTGATGCGCAGCGGGTGCTCTCGGTGAAGGCGGGGTGATCAAAATCAATAGTAAAGGAGACCTTGAAGCCATCAAACGGCTCGAAGCTGGCTCGCTTGTCACCCTCTTCCACCACCACGCGCCGTTTGATCCGGACAAACTTTTTCGCGGCCTTCTGCTCTTCAACCCCGGCAGACTGGATCAGGAAGACAAATGGCCCGGCACTGCCATCCATGATCGGCACCTCTGGCGCACTGACATCGACATAGGCATTGTCGATGCCCAGACCGGCAAAGGCCGACAGCAGATGCTCAATGGTGGAGATCTTGACCCCGTCCTTCTCCAGCGAGGTAGAGAGTTGGGTATCCCCTACATTTTCAGGGCAGGCACGTATCTCAACCTGCTCTGCCAGATCCACACGCTTGAAGACGATTCCGGTATCAACCGCAGCCGGTCGTAGCGTTAGATAGATTTTTTTACCTGTGTGTAGCCCAACACCCGTTGCACGAATGACATTTTTAAGCGTGCGTTGCTTTATCATTATAGGTCTTTACCTTTTGCCATATACAGAGGGGGAGCCGTGAAATTAGGGCAGCATCCTACCATAGCGCCACACGGCTTACAAAACAGCATACTGCCGTTTCTGTGACGGCTTTCACGGTTCGGTTTCAACACCCGTAAGCCTGTCGACTCCATCAATCGGCCTGTCGACGTAAAAAGGCTGGTATATCAAGATAGTCCATATTATTGTCCTGCGCAGACTCAACATAGGAGTTGGCCAGCTTGGGATCTCTCCGTATCACAGTAGGCTTGTCCATATCGGCATAATCCACCGGGGCTGGAGCTGCCTCCTCCTGATTGACCAGCTTAACCGCAACCCGCTCAGTAGCCGGTGACTTAACCGGCTTTTGTCTCTGCACCACCACCTCACCCAGGCCGGTGGCCACCACCGTCACCCGCATCTCATCCTGCATATCCGGGTCGATCACGGTGCCCACCACCACGGTGGCCTCATCACAGGCGAACTCTTTGATGGTGTTGCCCACCTCTTCAAATTCACCAATCGACAGATCCAGACCGGCGGTGATGTTCACCAGGATGCCGCGTGCACCCGACAGGTTGACATCCTCCAGCAGCGGGCTGTTGATCGCCTCTTCCGCTGCATCACGCGCACGGGTCTCACCGCTGGATGAGCCAGATCCCATCATCGCCACACCCATCTCCGACATCACAGTGCGCACATCGGCAAAATCGACATTGATCAGGCCGGGACGGGTAATCAGCTCTGCGATACCCTGCACCGCACCCAGCAGCACATCATTGGCGGTCTTGAAGGCGTTGAGCAGTGACATCTCTTTGCCCAGCACCGCCAGCAACTTCTCATTGGGGATGGTGATCAGTGAGTCCACATTTTTGGAGAGCGCCTCAATCCCCTCTATCGCTACCTTTTGGCGCTTCGAGCCTTCGAACCGGAACGGCTTGGTCACCACCGCTACGGTGAGAATCCCCAGCTCTTTGGCCACCTCGGCCACAATCGGTGCGGCACCGGTGCCGGTGCCACCCCCCATGCCTGCCGTGATAAAGACCATATCCGCCCCTTCAAGGGCCTCCTGGATGCGATCCCGATCCTCCAGCGCTGCCTCGTGGCCAATCGTTGGGTTGGCACCTGCGCCCAGCCCTTTCGTGATGTTGGAACCCAGCTGCAATATGGTTCGCACCTCACTGTTCTTCAGCGCCTGGGCATCGGTGTTGGCACAGATAAAATCCACACCCTCTATATTGGCTCCCAGCATGTGGTTGATGGCATTGCCGCCACCACCACCCACACCGATCACCTTGATTACCGCATTCTGGCTGTATGCATCCATCAGTTCAAACATAACCCTATCTCCTCAACACTTGGTATATTGTAATTCGTTAAAAAACAGATTCGTTGTCAAAGGTGCTAAAAATTGCCTTGAAACCAGCTCTTCATTCGCGCCCACACCGACTTCACACTGCCACTGCGTGACAGCTCTATCCCCCCTTTGGCATGGTGATTGCGCCCAAACAGCAGCAGCCCGACACCGGTGGCGTAGATCGGGTTCCGCACCACATCCGCCAGCCCGGTGACATACTGCGGCACACCCAGCCGTACCGGCATATGGAACACCTCCTCCGCCAGATCAATCAGCCCCTCCATCTTGGAGCTGCCGCCGGTCAGCACCACACCACCGGCAATCAGATTCTCAAAGCCACTGCGCCGCAGCTCCGCCTGGATCAGCACCAACAGCTCTTCGTAACGTGGCTCCACCACCTCTGCCAACGTCTGCCGCGAGAGCCGCCGCGCCGGTCTGTTGCCGATGCTGGGCACCTCGATCGTCTCGTTATCAGAGGCCAGCTGGGTCAGTGCACAGGCATACTTGATCTTGATATCCTCCGCATGCTGCGTCGGGGTACGCAGCGCCACCGCAATATCATTGGTCACCTGATCACCCGCTATCGGGATCACCGCCGTGTGGCGAATCGCCCCCTCGGTAAAGATCGCAATATCGGTGGTGCCGCCGCCAATATCCACCAGACAGACCCCCAGCTCCTTCTCATCCTCACTCAGCACCGCATTGGCCGAGCTGAGCTGCTCCAGGATCAGATCATCCACCTCCAGTCCGCAACGGCGTACACACTTGACGATGTTCTGTGCCGCACTCACCGCCCCGGTCACCATGTGCACCCGCGCCTCCAGCCTGACCCCTGACATCCCGATCGGCTCGCGGATGCCATCCTGATCGTCGATCACAAACTCCTGGGGCAGGATGTGCAGGATCTTCTGATCCGCCGGAATCGCCACCGCCCGCGCCGCATCGATCACCCGATCCAGGTCGCTGTGGGTCACCTCCTGATCCTTGATCCCCACCACGCCCTGGGAGTTCAGGCTGCGAATATGGCTGCCCGCAATCCCGGCATAGACCGACTGGATCTCGCAGCCGGCCATCAGCTCGGCCTCTTCAACAGCCCGCTGCATCGACTGAACCGTGGATTCGATATTGACCACCACCCCCTTCTTCAGACCACGGGAGGGGTGCGACCCGATACCGATAATCTCAATCTCATTGTCCGGCTTGATCTCGCCGACGATGGCCACCACCTTGGAGGTGCCAATGTCCAGCCCGACAATCAGATTCATTTCACTTTTCTTAGTCATCTACCCCAGCCCATTACGTTTAATTGGCCGTGCGGCCGACTGCTCATTCAACCCATCCAGCTCCCAATGCACCACAAACCCGTTGGTGTAGCGCAGGTCAACCTGCTTTGGCCGACCCTGCCCGGTCATCTTGAGACGGGGATAGAGGCGGATGAAGCGCCCCAGCCGTTCATCAATCTGCCGATTGCCCAGCCGGATGGCGCTATGATCCGTAAACTCAACAATCCAGGCGCCGCGCAGATCCTGCTGAACCCTGGCAATCCGCAACCCGATCTGATCAAAATGTGACTGCATGGTGCGATAGCGCGAAACCATCTCAGGCTCGCTGCCCTCCGGCCCCTCAAGCTGTGGCAACCCGGCCGGGATCTCAGCCGCTGCCGGCTGGAACCGCTCACCGCGCGCCGTCACCAGCTGCTGTTTTCCCCACCGCGCCAGCGGCACCTGCTCCTGCACCATAATCAGCAGGGTATCTGGCCAGACCCGGCGCAGCGCCACCCCGGCCACCCAGGGCATCTCCAAAATCTCGGCATGCAGCTGCTCCACATCCAGGGTGAAAAAGCCTCCCCGCAACTGCTCTCCCATCGTCTGTTCCAGTTTTTTGCGATCCAGATACCTGAAATCACCCTTGATCTGCACCACCTTCAACGGGAAGCTCTGCGGATCCTGCAACCGGTCAGAGATCCAGATGCCGCCACTGCCCATGGCACCAAACAGCAGCAGCGCCAGAGACCAGCGCATGAGAGAGCCCCATGCGGGCACCCGGGTTTTTGCCGCAGCTTTTGAACGCTTTGGTTCCATCCTCTAAAGCGTCCCTTCCAGTATCCGCCACACCAGCGCATCGAAGCCGATACCCCGCGCCTGGGCGGCCATCGGCACCAGGCTGTGGTCGGTCATGCCCGGCGAGGTATTGACCTCCAGTAACAAAAAACGCCCATCGGCATCCTGCATCAGATCGACCCGCCCCCAGCCACCGGCATCCACCGCGCAAAACGCCTTTAGCGCCAGCTGCTGCAGTTGCTGCTCCTGCACCTCATCCAGCCCGCAGGGGCAGAGATAGCGGGTGTCATCTGCCTCATACTTGGCGGCATAGTCGTAGAAGGTGCGCGGCGTCTCCAGCCGGATCGGTGGCAGCGCCTCATCAGCCAAAATGGCAACGGTAAACTCTGCACCACTGATCCACCTCTCTGCCATCACCTCGGCATCGTATTGGGCTGCATCCTGCCAGGCTCGCTGTAGCTCAGCCCGGTTTTCCACCCGCGCCATGCCGATACTGGAGCCTTCATGCGATGGCTTGATGATCAGCGGAAAACCCAGTGCCACCGCTGCATCCAGATCCAACTCGCGCTGCAACATCACAAAATCTGCGGTGGGCAGACCCAGTCCGCGCCACAACAACTTGCAGCGATACTTGTCCATCCCCAGCGCCGAACCAGCCACCCCACTGCCGGTATAGGGCAGCCCCAGCATCTCCAGCGCCCCCTGAATCACGCCATCCTCACCGCCCCGCCCATGCAGTGCGATGAAGACCCGATCAAAGCCCACCAGCTGCGCCAGCACATCCGGCGTCACATCCACCGCATGCGCATCCACTTGCTGGCTCTTCAATGCCGCCAGCACGGCCTGCCCACTGCGCAGCGAGATCTCCCGCTCGGCCGACTGCCCACCCATGAGCACCGCCACCCTGCCAAAATCTGCTGCGCTGATGCTCATGCCTCACCCACGATGCAGACCTCTGTCTGCAGTTCAACGCCATGCACAGCCGCCACCTGCTGCTGCACCTTTTTGATCAGCTGCTCGATATCCGCCGCTGTTGCAGCACCTGTATTGATGATGAAATTGGCATGTTTTTCAGAGACGCAGGCACCACCAATGGTGCTCCCTTTAAGCCCGGCTGACTCAATCAGCCGTGCCGCATAATCCCCTGGCGGGTTACGAAATACAGAGCCACAGCTGGGCAGCCCCAATGGCTGGGTTGCTGCCCGCTGTTCCAGCAGCTGCCGGATACGCGCCTGCCCTTCGGTTACATCGCCCGGTTCCAGCCGCAACCAGGCGGCAATAAACCACTCCCCCTCTGGGATGACCACCTTGCGGTATCCCACGCTAAAATCCTCCGGCTTGCGCAGCCGCACCCGGCCTGCCCGATCCAGGGTCTCGACCCTCTCGACCAGCGGCCAGATCTCTCCGCCGAAGGCTCCTGCATTCATCGCCAGGGCACCCCCCAGGGTGCCGGGGATACCGGCCAGAAACTCCACACCACAGAGACCAGCACGCGCCGCAAACCGCGCCACCTGCGCAGAGGTGACCCCGGCCTCAACCCACAGCAGGTTATCTTCAACAACGGCCATCCCGTTCAGGCAGCCCTGGGTGGCGATCACGGTGCCGTTGAAACCGCCATCCCGCACCAGCAGGTTGCTGCCCATGCCCAGCCACAGCAGCGGCTCATCGGCAGGCAGCTGCTGTAGAAAGCGGGCCAGATCGGCACTCTCTGCGGGGCGGTAAAAACAGCGCGCAGGGCCACCCACCCGCCAGCTGGTATGCCTGGCCAGTGGCTCGTCATGCAGCATTACGCCCTGCCAGTTGGATTGCTCAGCCACTAGCATCCCCCTTTGTCCTTTGATCTCTGGCCTGATGGCTTGATCTCACTCGGCGGCACCCTCTTCTGTTTGGTCTTGCGGTTTACGCCATTCAATACAGGCCAGGCCGCCACCAGCGGCTCGCCACATCCCATGTGCAGATGACGCAGACTAAGCGGGCTCACTGTTCTTCTCCTGTCAGACCGATCTCCGCCACCAACCGGGCCGCCACCCCGCCGATATCCCCGGCACCCAGGATAAGCACGATATCTCCATCCTGCAGCACCCCCGGCAGAACCGTGATCAGATCACCGATCGGATCGACAAAGATCGGCTCCACCTGGCCGCGCACCCGTAGCGCCCGGATCAGTGCCCGCGTGTCAGCACCTGCAATGGGCTCTTCACCCGCCGCATAGACCTCGCTCAGCAGCAGCACATCGGCGCGTGACAGCACCTGTACAAAATCCTCAAACTGCTCCTGGGTGCGGGTGTATCTGTGGGGCTGAAACGCAATCACCAGCCGCCGCTCTGGCCAACCGGCCCGTACCGCATCTATAGTGGCCTCGATCTCTCTGGGGTGGTGGGCATAGTCATCGACCAGCAGCACCTCTCCCGCCACCGTCCGGCACTCTCCCAGCACCTGAAAGCGGCGTCCGATACCCTGAAACTCCAGCAGCCCGCGCTGGATGGCGGCATCATCCACCTTCAGCTCCCGCGCCACTGTAATCGCCGCCAGCGCATTCAGCATATTGTGCCGACCCGGCATGTTCAGGGTGACATCCAGCAGCGGATAGCCCGCCTGATGCACCTTGAAAAAGGTCTGCAACCCCTGCTGCCGGATATCACTGGCGCGCACGTCGGCCTCGGCCACGGTGCCGTAGGTGCAGATGGGGCGGGCAATCTCCGACAGCAGCCCCCGCACCTCCACATCATCGATACAGAGCACCGCCAGCCCGTAGAAGGGGAGGTGGTGCAGAAATTCAATAAAGGTGCTGCGCAGGCGGCCAAAGTCACCGCCGTAGGTGGCCATGTGATCGGCATCGACATTGGTCACCACCGCCAGCATCGGTTGCAGATAGAGGAAGGAGGCGTCACTCTCATCCGCCTCCGCCACCAGATAGTCGCTCTCTCCCAGACGGGCATTGCTGCCGGCACTGTTGAGTCGGCCACCAATCACAAAGGTGGGATCCAGCCCTCCCTCCGCCAGCAGGCTGGAGATCAGGCTGGTGGCGGTGGTCTTGCCGTGTGTCCCCGCCACGGCAATGCCGAAGCGGAAGCGCATCAGCTCGGCCAGCATCTCGGCACGCGGCACCACCGGGATGCGCTGCACCCGCGCTGCGGCCACCTCCGGGTTGTCCTCTTTCACGGCGCTGGAGATCACCACCGCATCACAGCCGACCACATTTCTGGAGCGGTGGCCGATCATGATGCTGGCGCCCAGCTCCGCCAGCCGCTGGGTGGTCGGCCCCTCACGCAGATCGGAGCCGGTCACCTGAAAATCCAGATTCAGCAGCACCTCGGCGATGCCGCTCATCCCCACACCGCCAATACCGACAAAGTGGATGCGCTTGACCCGGCTCATCACCTCGGCCGGGCGTCGGCTCAGATTGCTGCCTGGCATATTCATCGCTTGCTCATCTCCTCGCAGACATCCGCCACTCGCCGTGTCGACTCTGGCTGCGCCAGGGTGCGCGCCTGCTCTGCCATCTGCTGTAGCGGGCTGCGATCACCCAGCAACTCACCCAGAGAGGCCGACAGGCTTTCAATATCCAACTCGCTCTGGGGCAACAATCTGGCTGCCCCCCGATCACACAGAAAGGCGGCATTGTGGGTCTGATGGTCATCCACCGCATGTGGAAAAGGAACCAGCAGCGCAGCCACACCGGCCGCTGCCAGCTCGGAGACAGTCAGTGCACCAGCACGGCAGATCACCAGATCAGCCCAGCCGTAGGCCTCGGCCATATCGGCCACAAAAGGCTGCACATCCGCCTCCACCCCGACCGCGATATAGGCCGCCCGTGTCGCCTCGTCCTTGCCGCGACCGGCCTGATGCCGCACCTGTGGGCGTGCATCCGCAGTCATCCTTGCCAATGCCGCTGGCAGCGTCTCATTCAACACCTGGGCACCCAGAGAGCCGCCCAGCACCAACAGCCGCAACGCCCCCTCCCGACCGGCCATGCGCTCGGCCGGGGCGGGCAATGCCGCAATCCCGGCACGTACCGGGTTGCCCACCCACTGCGCCTGTCGCTCTGCTCTGAAGCTGCCTGGAAAGGCCTCCAGCACCCGGCTGGCGATACGTGACAGCCACTGGTTGGTCATGCCGGGGATCGCGTTCTGCTCATGGATCACCAGCGGGATACCCATCAGGCGTGCCATCACCCCGCCCGGGCCGGAGACAAAGCCACCCATGCCCAGCACCACGCTGGGGCGTCTGCGTCTCAGCACCCTCAGCGCCTGCACCATGGCACCCCCCAGTTTGAATGGTGCCACCAGCCAGCGGCGCAATCCGGTGCCGCGCAGACCCTGCACATCAATCCACTCCATCGAGATACCGGCCTCCGGCACCAGCCGTGACTCAAAGCTGTCCGGGGTTCCCAGCCAGAACGGCTCTATGCCACGGGTGCGCAGCTCCTCCGCCACCGCCAGTGCGGGAAAGACATGGCCACCGGTTCCACCGGCCATGATCATCACGCGTTGATCCATTTCACCTGCTCCCGCTTGTATGCCAGGGTATCCCGCTGTGTCTCGTAACCGATCCGCACCAGCATCCCGATCACGATACAGGCCACAATAATGCTGTTGCCGCCATAGCTCATCAGTGGCAGTGTCAGCCCTTTGGTGGGCAACAGCCCCACATTGACACCGATATTGATAAAGGCCTGCATGCCGATCCAAAGCCCAAAACCATAGGCTGTATAGGCTGAAAAACGGCGATCTATCGCCTCGGCCGCCGCACCGATCCGAAAGGCGCGCCAGACGATCAGGCTGAACAGGGCGATCACCATCAAGGTTCCCAGCAGGCCAAACTCCTCACCGATCACCGCCATCAGAAAATCGGTATGCGCCTCTGGCAGGTAGAACTGTTTCTGGATGCCACTGCCCAGCCCGACCCCAAACCACTCACCACGGCCAAAGGCGATCAGCGCCTGAGCCAGCTGGTAGCCGCTGTCATTGACATCTGCCCAGGGGTTGAGAAAGCCGGTGATGCGCTCCAGCCGGTACTTGGATGAGAGCACCAGCGCCACCAGAACTGTCCCGGTCGAGAGCAGCAGCAACATGAACTGCCAGAGCGCAACCCCTCCCAAAAAGAGCATCCCCAGCGCAGTTGCCAGCAGCACTGCTGTGGTGCCGAAATCCGGTTGCAGCATGATCAGCGCGGCCGCCACGATCAGCAGCAGCATCGGTTTGAAAAAGCCCCAGAAGCTGTGCGCCACCTCAAGCTGGCGACGCACCAGATAGCCTGCGATATAGACCACCAGAAAGAGCTTCATGAACTCTGAACCCTGGAGGTTGAACGCGCCGATTGGAATCCAGCGGGTCGCACCATTGGCCTCACGCCCGATCCCGGGGATCAGCACCAGCACCAGCAGCAGCAGGCCGATAAAATAGAGCGCAGTGCCAGACTGCTCCCACAGCCTGGTGGGGATCTGCGAGATCATCAGCGCAGCAGCCAGACCCAGGGCAACGGCAATGCTGTGGCGGATAAGGTGATAGAACGGATTCGGAGGGTTCATCTGCCCCCCCACATGCAGCGAGGCGGAGGCCACCATGATCACCCCAAACCCCAGTAGCGCAACAGCCGCACCGATCAGCCAGTAGTCCAGCTCCGGCAGCAGCGGCGAAGGGGCACCCGCAGTGGCCTGGGAAGAGAGCAGCGCACTCATCCCTTCAACCTCCGCACCGCATCCGAGAAGGCCACACCCCGCTGCCCAAAGTTTTGAAACATATCAAAGCTGGCACAGGCGGGAGAGAGCAGCACCAGATCACCCGGCCTGGCCAGCTCATCGGCCCGTGCAACAGCCGCATCCATATCCGCCGCCCGAGCTGTCGGCACGACACCCATCAGTGCATCTTCAATCTCTGCCGCATCCCGGCCGATCAGCACCACCGCACGCACAGTGCGCTCCACCACGGCGGCCAGCTCCGAGAAGTCAGCCCCTTTGCTCTCTCCCCCGGCAATCAGCACGATGCAGCCAACATCACTCTCCATCCCCTCCAGCGCCGCTATGCAGGCACCCACATTGGTGGCCTTGGAGTCGTTATACCAGCGCACGCCGGCATGCTCTGCAATAAACTGGGTTCGGTGGGGCAGCCCGCAAAAGTTGCGCAGGGTCTCCAGCATGGCCGGCATCGGCAGCTCCAGCGCAGCACCCAGCGCCAGCGCTGCCAGCGCATTGGCCCGGTTATGCCGACCCGGCAGCTGTAGCTCCGAGACCGGCAGCAGCGCCTGCCGACCACGGCACAGCCACGGCTCACCACCCTGCAGGTTCACTCCAAACCGATTGGGGCTATCCGTACCCTGCAAGGTGAAGAAGAGATCATCCGCCTGCGGCTGGCCGCGCATCGCCATCACTCTGGGGTCATCCAGATTAAAGAGCCGGATCTGCGCCCCGTTATAGATCACACTCTTGGCCTGCGCATAGGCCTCGACCCCGTCATAGCGGTCAAGGTGGTCTGCGGAGATATTCAGCACCGCAGCCACCCTGGGCTGTAGCGATTGGGTGGTCTCCAGTTGAAAGCTGGAGAGCTCCAGCAGATAGAGTTCGACCCGGTCTGAGAGCAGATCCAAAACCGGCTGCCCGATATTGCCCCCCACGACCACTTCACTTCCGGCACGGCGCGCCATCTCGCCCAGCAGCACCGTTACGGTGCTTTTACCATTGGAGCCGGTGATGGCTGCCACAGGTGCCTTTACCTCACGCGCAAACAGCTCAATATCACCAATAATCTCAGCCCCTCGTGCACGCGCCGCACGAATCTGCGGCTCCTGAATGGATACCCCCGGACTGACGATTATCCGCTTGGCCGAGGCAAAGACGCGTGGATCAAAACCGCCGGTCACCACAGAGGCTCCAAGCATCTGCTCCCGCAGCGCGGCCAGGCCGGGCGGGTGGGATCGGCTATCAATGATCACAACCGGCACATTGTGCGCCTGCAGATAGCGCACACAGGAGAGTCCGGTCAGCCCCATCCCCACAATCAGGGTTCGGGGATGCGCGGCTCCGGTTTGCAGTTGCTGCTCTGTCATCTCTATCGCTGCTCTATTCATCTCACCCTTGCGGAATCAACGGATCTTCAGGCTCGCAAGCCCGATCAAAACCAGGATGACGGTAATGATCCAGAAGCGCACAATGATGCGCGGCTCCGGCCACCCCTTCAGCTCATAGTGGTGGTGCAGTGGCGCCATGCGAAAGATGCGCCGCCCAGTTAATTTAAAGGAGGCCACTTGCAGGATGACGGATATGGTCTCCATCACAAAGACCCCCCCCATGATCAGCAGCACCAGCTCCTGACGCACGATGACCGCCAGCAGCCCCAGCGCCGCCCCCAGCGCAAGCGCACCGATATCACCCATGAAGACCTGGGCCGGATAGGCGTTAAACCACAAAAAGCCCAACCCAGCCCCCACCAGGGCACCGCAAAAGACCACCGCCTCACCCACACCCGGCAGGTAGGGCACCATCAAATAGTTGGAGAAGGTGACATTGCCCGAGATGTAGACAAAGATCCCCAGGGCACCCGCCACCAGCACCGTGGGCATGATAGCCAGCCCATCCAGCCCGTCGGTAAGGTTGACCGCATTGCTGGTGCCCACGATGACAAAATAGCCCAGCACCACAAACCCAAAGAAGCCAAGATCCACGATGATGTCTTTATAGAAAGGGATGATGAGCTGGGTCTCACTGGGGAGCGAGGCGGTCGCATAGAGAAAGCAGACCGCACCAAAACCGACCACCGATTGCCACAGATACTTTTTCCGGGCCGGCAGCCCTACGGAGTCTTTCAGCGCGATCTTTTTGTAGTCATCCACAAAGCCGATGGCACCAAACAGCAGCGTCACAATCACCAATACCCAGACATAGCGATTGGCCAGATCTGACCAGAGCAGGGTACTCACCACCACCGCCACCAGCAGCAGGGCACCTCCCATGGTGGGCGTACCGGCCTTGGCAAGATGGCTCTCTGGCCCATCATTCCGGACGGTCTGCCCGATCTGGTGAAAACTCAGACGGCGTATCATGACCGGCCCCACCACGAAGGAGATGATCAGCGCCGTCAGCACACCCAGAATGGCGCGCAGGGTCAGGTACTGAAAGACATTGAAGCCACTGTGGTACTGGGTCAGATAATCTGCAAGATAGACCAGCATATTATGCTCCACCTCCGGTAGCCAACGCCTTCACCACCTGCTCCATTCGGGCACTGCGAGAACCTTTTATCAATACCGTATCACCTCGGGTCAGCTGCGCTTTCAGGGCAGCAATGAGTGAAGCGTGATCCTGAAACCACTGGGCAGCCGCCCCAAAACCCTGGGCTGTGGCGCGCGAGAGATCACCCAGGCAGTAGAGCCGTTCGATCCCTGCCTCCTGTGCCTGCCGCCCCAGCCTTTCGTGCCGTGGCTCTGCCTCCAGCCCCAGCTCTGCCAGATCACCCAACACCAGAAAACGACGCCCCGGAGCGGTAGCCAGCACCGCAATGGCCGCCGCCACCGAGTCAGGATTGGCGTTATAGCTGTCATCAATGATGCGTACCCCATTCGCACCGACAACCGGCTGCAGCCGCCCCGGCACCGGCTGCAACCCCAGCAGGCCCGCACGGATCTGTTGCAGGCTGATCCCCATCAGCTGCGTGGCCGCAATGGCGGCCAGGGCATTCATCCGGTTGTGGCGGCCCGCCAGCGGCAGGTCAATCTCAACCTCCCCGCTGGGGGTGGTGACCGGGAAGCGGCTAAAAAACCCGGACTCATCCCAGTGTGTCTCGATAGCATCTTCCGGGCTGCTGACATCGGCCGCATGCCGCATGCCAAAGGTGCAGATTTTCCGACCCGCTGCCAGCTCGCGCCAGAGCCCTGCCCAGCGATCATCGGCATTGAACAGAAAGACCCCATCCTCAGCCAGACCAGAGATGATCTCAGCCTTGGCTCTGGCTACCCCTTCGAGCGAACCAAAGCCCTCCAGGTGGGCGCTGCCGGCATTGTTCAGCAGCGCAATATCGGGCTGGGCAATGTCACTCAGGTATTTGATCTCACCCGGGTGGTTGGCACCCAGCTCCACCACTGCGTAGGCCTCATCCTGCAGTCGCAGCAGGGTCAGTGGCAGCCCGATCTCATTATTCAGGTTACCGAGAGTGGCCAGTGTCGGCCCCTGTCGGGAGAGGATCGCGGCAATCATCTCTTTTACTGTGGTCTTGCCGTTGCTGCCGGTGACCGCCACCATCTCGGCACAACTGGCCTGACGCCACCCTGCCGCCAGTTGACCCAGCCCCAGTCGGGTATCTGCCACCTGTAGCTGCGGCAGATCAGAGGGCATCTGGCGGCTTACCATGGCCGCAACGGCACCTCGGGCCTGCGCCTGACCCAGATGTTCATGGCCATCAAAGCTGGGGCCTTGCAGTGCCACGAAGAGATCCCCTTCCGAGAGGGTGCGGCTATCGGTGCTGACCGATTGAAAGCAGACATCGCCCCCCACAACCCGGCCATTCAGCTGTTTTGCGGCCTGCGTAAGCGAGAAGGTGATCATCGGCTCACTGCTCCGGCAAGCGCCTTCTGCACCTGCTCCCGATCACTGAAATAGAGGCTCAGATCCCCACACTGCTGGGTGGTCTCATGCCCCTTGCCACTGACCAGTACCAGATCACCCACCTGCGCCTGTGCCACTGCACTGCGGATCGCTTCGGCCCGGTTGCGCTGCACCTGCACCTCATCAGGGCGGCTCATGCCGGCAAGGATATCGGCGATGATCCGGTCGCCCTCCTCATTGCGGGGGTTGTCATCAGTCACGATCACCCGGTCACAGAGCCGTTGGGCCAGCGCCCCCATCAGCGGGCGTTTGCCACGATCACGATCCCCACCACAACCCAGTAGACAGATCAGACGACCCGTGCAGTGTGGCCGCAGCGCAGTGATGGCCTGCTTTAGCGCATCTGGCGTATGGGCGTAATCAACGACGACCAGCGGCTGCTCACCGCCACCAAAGCGCTCCATCCGACCCGGCACCGTCTGCAGCGCAGAGAGCCGCTGTAGCGCTTGCGCCATCGGCACCCCCTGCTCCAGCAGCACCGCCAGTACCGCCAGCAGGTTGCTGACGTTGAAACGCCCCAGCAGCTGGCTGTCGATAACCCCGCTGCCCCAGCTGCTCTCCAGCTGGATCTGCATGCCCTGCCGGGTGGGTTTGATCTCTTGGCTCCAGAGCCAATTGTTAATCCGGTTTGGCAGCGGGCGATCCGGGCGTGACAGGCCATAGGCCACCACCTGCACGCTTTCGGACAGCCGTTCCAGCAGGCTCCAGCCAAAGGGGTCATCCAGATTCAGTACCGCAGATCTCAGGCCGGGTTGTTCAAACAGGCGCTGTTTGGCGGCCGCATAGCTTGCCATGTCGCCATGGAAATCGAGATGATCCCGGCTCAGGTTGGTCAGCACCGCAGATTCAAACCGCACCGCAGCCACCCGCCCCTGCTCCAGCGCATGTGATGAGACCTCCATCGCCACCGCCTGCGCACCCCGGTCTCTCAAATCTGCCAGGATGGATTGCAGCACTACCGGCTCAGGTGTGGTGTGGCGACCGGCCTGTAGCGCGCCAGGAAAACCACTGCCCAGCGTCCCGACGATGCCGCAGGGCATGCTGCCCTGTAGCGCCTCTGCCAGAAACTGGCTACAGCTGGTCTTGCCATTGGTGCCGGTGATGCCGATCACCTTCATCTGTTGGCTTGGTTCGCCATAAAAACGTGCCGCAAGCTGGCTGGCCTGCTGGCTCAACCCCTCCATTGAGAGCAGTGGCACCGCGATCTCGGTAGCCAGCGCGTCGATTTGGGCCTGCGGCCAGTCACCACCGGGTTCACACAGGATAGCCGCCGCCCCCTGCTCCAATACCTGAAACACAAAATCCAGCCCGTGCTGCCGCTCACCGGCACAGGCCAGAAAAAGGCTGCCCGGCTCTACGCTGCGGCTATCCAGTGAGATACTGGAGATGGCAGGGTCTTGCGACGGTCGTACCCGAACCCGGTTCGAGAGCAGGGTTGAGAGGTACCACTGGCGGTTGAGTGACTGAGCCGTCATCATGGTTGCACCATCCCGGCCGCAAGCCGCACGCCAGGGGTCTCCAGGGCATCGGGGGCAATATTCAGCAGTCGCAATGCGCCCGCCATGATTTTTGAAAATACCGGAGCCGCCACCTGCCCACCATAAAACTCACCTGCGGAGGGTTCATTCAACATCACAACCATCGCCAGACGGGGGTTGCTGACGGGTGCCAATCCCGCAAATACGGCCAGATAGCGATCCTCTGCATAGCCTCCTGCGATGGATTTTTTCACTGTGCCGGTTTTACCGGCCACCCGATACCGCGCCACCGCAGCAGCAGGGGCTGTCCCCTCTGTCGAGACAACCGACTCCAACATCCCGCGCATGGCCACTGCCGTGGCTCTGCTCATCACCCGCTGGCCTTCGGGCGGCTGCTCCTGGCGCAACAGTGATACGGGGTACAGGATCCCATCTGCCGCCAGCACACTATAGGCCTGTGCCAGCTGCAAAGGTGTGACGGAGATACCGTATCCGAAAGAGAGTGTGGCCTGGTCAATCTTTGCCCAACGTCGATAGGGGGCGAGCTGACCGGCAGATTCCCCCGGAAAGCTGGCCGAGCTGGCCTGCCCGAAACCGAGCCGGGAGTAGGCCTTCCAAAGCGCCTCCTGCGGCAGATCCAGCGCAATCTTGCTGACACCGACATTGCTGGATTTACGAATGACACCTGCCACATCCAGCACGCCATAGTTATGGTGATCCTTCACCACGGCACGCCCTACGCGCAGGGTGCCCGGCCGGGTATCAATGATTGTGGAGGGGGTGATTATGCCCAGCTCCATCGCCGCAGTTACCGCAAAGGGTTTCATGGTGGAGCCGGGTTCAAAGACATCGATCAGCGCCCGGTTTCTGAGCACCCCGCCACGGCTGTCACGCGAGCCATTTGGGTTATAGGAGGGCTGATTGACCATGGCCAGTACCTCGCCGGTACGCACATCCAGCATCACCGCTGAACCTGAGCGTGCCTTGTGCTGCACCACGGCCGCTTTCAGCTCCCGGTAGGCCAGATATTGCAGCCGCCGATCCAGACTCAGCACCAGGGGCTTGCCCGGTTTTGGCACACGAATGCTCTCCACATCCTTTACAATCCGGGAGCGTCCATCACGTATCACTCTTTTCGCCCCTGGCTTACCAAGCAGCCACTCGTCATAAGCCAGCTCCATCCCCTCCTGGCCCTGATCATCTATGTTGGTAAAGCCAATCACATGGGCAAAAACCTCTCCGCCCGGATAGTAGCGGCGATACTCGCGCCGTAGCTCAATGCCTGCCAGTTTTTTGGTTTGAGCCAGCTCCATAACCTGTGCAGCCACATCAGGGTTTACCCGGCGCTTCAAATAGATAAAGTCCCGGCTACCATAACGGGCCAGTAAGTGACGCAGGTCATCCGGGTTTTTACCCAGTATCTTCTCTAACTGAGCCAGTGTCTTGCCATCAGGTTTGAGCAATTTTGGGTTGGCACCGACAGAATCCACCGGTGTACTCATCGCCAATGGCTCACCGTTGCGATCAGTGATCATTCCCCTGTGAGCCGGTATCTCCACGACCCGCAGGTGACGCCGCTCTCCCTCATACTGGAGAAAGTCTCTCTCCAGCACCTGCTGGTCCACGGCTTTGGCAACCAATGCAATCAGCGCCAGAGAGAGCAGGCTCAACAGCACGCGGCGGCGGCCAGTATAGCTTGGCAGCTCCAGCATGGTCTGCTGTTGCGCCTGGATTGCGCGCTTTTTTCGTTTCGTGGTTGCCATGGTTTCAGGGGGTAATGATCACAATCTCATGCGCTACGGGAGCATGCATATCCAGTTTTTTACGGGCCAGCAGCTCCACCCGGCCATGGGTGCCCCAGGTGCTCTCTTCCAGCTGCAGTCTGCCCCACTCCACATCGGCAGCATCACGCTCTGCCAGCAGCTGTTGCAGTGCAACAAAGTGCTTGCGGCTGGCATATTTGGCATGCACAACACTGATGCCGGAGGCCAGCACCGCCAGCAGCAGAAAGACAATCAGCAGTGGCTGCCCATATCTCATGATGGCCGCTCTGCAATGCGCAATACGGCACTTCTGGCGCGGGGGTTCTGGCTCACTTCGGAGGCAGAGGGACGAATCGCCTTGCCAATCAGTTTCAAGCGGGGGCAGAGCTGATCCTTGGTTACCGGCAGACCTGGAGGAAAATCATCACCACGCGCATGATCTCGCATGAAGCGTTTTACCATTCGGTCTTCCAGGGAGTGGAAGCTGATCACGACCAGCCGCCCGCCGGGAGCCAGCACCCGCAGTACCTGGTCGAGACAATCGGAGAGGTCATCCAGCTCTCTGTTGATAAAGATGCGGATGGCCTGAAAGCTTCGGGTTGCGGGGTTGCGGCCCGGCTCTTTTACCGGGTTGGCCTGCGCAATAATCGCCGCCAGCTGACCTGTGGTTTCAATCGCAGCCTCCTGGCGGGCTGCGACAATGGCACGCGCGATACGTTTGGCGAAACGCTCTTCACCATAGGTTTTGAGCACCCGGGTGATCTCATGCTCTTCCGCCTGAGCCAGCCAGGCTGCTGCACTCATACCGTTCGTCGTATCCATGCGCATATCCAAAGGACCATCATGCATAAAACTGAACCCCCGCTCTGCACTGTCCAGTTGCGGGGAGGAGACACCCAGATCCAGCAGCAGGCCATCCACTTTGCCAGTCAGACCGTGCCGATCTGTCAGCTGGTTCAACATCGCAAAGGAGCCCTGCTCAATAATAAAACGGTTATCATTTGCAAAAAGCCGCTGCCCGGATTCAATCGCAGCCAGGTCTTTATCAATCACCAGCAGACGCCCTTCCGACCCCATTGCCTGCATTATCAGCTTGCTATGTCCACCCCGCCCAAAGGTGCCATCCACATAGCAGCCGGACTCTTTTATGTTCAGCGCCGCTACCGCCTCATGCAGCAGTACTGTTTGATGAGCATCCATCACGGCTCAGAGCGAAAAATTTTCCAGACCAGCCGGCAGCTCCAGCTGTTCCAAATCTGTCTCCTGCCACTCACTTAACCGACTGTTCCAGCTCTCTTCATTCCACAGCTCAAACTTGTGCCCCTGACCAATCATGACGGCCTTTTTTTCCAACTTGGCATAGTCACGCAGTGCGGGGGGAATTAAGATGCGCCCCTGGCCATCCATCTCGACATCTGTGGCGTTGCCCATCAGCATGCGCAGCAGATCACGGGCAGCCTTATTGAGGGAGGGTAATTTCACCAGCTTGTGTTCGATCTCCTGCCACTCCGGCAGCGGGTAGATGAGCAGGCAGCGATCTGTATCCACGGTAATCACCAACTGTGACGCACAGCTAGACCTCAGGCTCTCCCGAAAACGGGTCGGAATAGCCATGCGCCCTTTCGCATCAAGGCTGATGTTGTTAACACCGCGGAACAAAAGATTCTCCCCTCAACAGACAATTATCCCTTTTTAACCACTTATTCCCACTTTTCACCAACTTTAGACACACGGCACCACCCTGTCAAGATAAAACAGCGGGAAACTTCCTTTAAAGACAGGGACTTAGGAGGGGAAACGTAAGGAGAACGACGAAAAATAAGGCGCTAAAAAACAGCCGAGTAGAAGACGGACTTAATGTGGTTTATTAAGATGCGACACGCTGCCCCCGCCATCCAGGCAGACAAAAGGGGAATAAGGAGGTGAGAGTCGGCCTGTAAGCCGGGTTCTGTCGAGAATGGTCATTCATCTAGGATGCACGTCGCCATGCATCTCAAGCAACCTACCCGGGAGCCGTATGGGCCATACGTTGCAGCTCAAGGCTGCCTGCCCCCCTATTTGGTCTTGCTCCAGGTGGGGTTTACCCTGCCACCGGTGTTGCCACCGGCGCGGTGCGCTCTTACCGCACCATTTCACCCTTACCAGCCAGGCTGGCGGTATATTTTCTGTGGCACTTTCCATAGGCTTGCGCCTTCCAGGCGTTACCTGGCACCTCGCCCTGTGGAGCCCGGACTTTCCTCCGCTCGCAAAAGCGGCGACCATCCGGCCGACTCTCGAACAGTACAATAATGCCACTTACTCATCAGCGCAAGGGCGCTGTGACCTATTATTCAGAACATCCAGCAATCATGCACAGCCCGAATTCATGCTGCCATTGGGCGCGGCTGAAGGTTAGAATATCCACTACTCAATCCATCTCCAACAGAGCCTGTCTGCAACAGAGAGACCCATGATCGACAACGCCATCCCTGTCAGCGCCGCCGAATATAACAACAACCTGCGCCAGACCACCCCCTACTTTCAGAACTTCTATTATGAGGCGGTGGAGATTGTCAAACACACCCAGACGGAGGTAAAGAACTGGCTGGACACCGGCTGCGGCACCGGCAACATGATTCAGGAGGCACACCAGACCTTCCGCTCGACACGCTACCTGCTGGCCGACCCCTCACAAGAGATGCTGATGCAGGCGCGCATGAATCTGGCACGCATCCCACAGCACCAGCTGATGATGGTCGGTACCGTGGGCAGCGAGGCGCTCGATCTGACCGGCTTCCCCTGCCCCCAGGTGATCACTGCCGCACTGGCGCACCACTACCTCAAGGAGGAGGATCGCCTGCAGGCCACCCGGCAATGCCACGATGCACTGGCCGATGGTGGCGTCTACATCACCCTGGAGACCATCCAGCCAAACACGCCGGAGGGCAACAGGATCGGCCTGAAACGCTGGATCAGCTACCAGTGCTCACAGGGCAGAACCGAAGAGGAGGCGCGTGCCTACATCGAGCACCTTGGCAGTTCATGTCTCCCAATCACCGTCGATGCCCATCTGGCACTGCTGAAAGAGGCCGGTTTCAAGACCGCAGAACTGTTCTGGCTATCTCACATGCAGGCCGGTTTTTACGCGCTAAAATGATCAAAAACCCAAGGAAAACCGTATGAAAAAACAGCTCTCTCTACTCATCGCCAGCGCCCTGCTGACCACAGGTTGCTCGCTGGTAAAACTCTCGCCCCAGGCAGATCATGTGCGGCTGATGACCGCAAAGAGCGCCTCTCACTGCAAGGTAATTGGCACCACGACCGTCTCGGTGCTGGATAAAATACTCTTCTTTGAGCGCGGCAAAAAGGCCATCCTGGAGGAGTTGGAGATCCTGGCGCGCAACAGCGCAGCCAAGCTGGGCGGCGATAC
>JALSJZ010000050.1 GCA_026989135.1 Sedimenticola sp.
ATTCCTCCATTATTTTCGTTAAATATGCCCAATATTCGCCTCAAATAATGAAAAAACCTGACTCAAACCAGCTTCCCCTCACCATGACTCCTATTCTCGGACAGGCTCCTAGGCCGTGAGTCAGAAGCGTCCACGCATATTGCTGATCAGTAGCCGTGGCCAGGTGGGCTGGGAACTTCAGCGTACCCTGGCACCCTTGGGTGAGGTGGTTGCAACCGGCCGAAACAGGGAGGCCAGACTTGTTGTTGATCTGGCCAACCCCGACTCGCTGGTGCAGGCCTTTGATGAGGTCAGGCCGACGCTGGTGGTCAATGCTGCGGCCTATACGGCCGTGGATCGGGCGGAAAGTGAACCGAACCTGGCCGAAGCGGTAAATGCCGTAGCCCCAGGTATTATTGGCGAACTGGCGACCCGGCAGGGTGCGGCAGTGATCCACTACTCTACTGATTATGTCTTTGATGGGGCATCGGATTGCCCATACCGTGAAGATGATAAAACCGCCCCTGCGGGGATCTATGGCCGCACTAAATTGCAGGGCGAGCAGGCGCTGCTTGAGAGTGCAGCTGATGCACTGATATTTCGTACAGCCTGGGTTTATGGAGAACATGGACAGAACTTTCTTAAAACCATGCAGCGGCTGTTTTCCGAGCGGGATGAGCTGCGGATTGTGGATGACCAGATTGGCAGCCCGACATGGAGCCGGATGATTGCTGAGGCCACGGCTCAGATCGCCTCTCAGCTGAAGATGGAACCCGCACGATTTGGTGAAAGGCGGGGTATCTACCATCTCACCGCAGCCGGTCAGACCAGCTGGTTTGGTTTTGCCCAGGCAATCTTGAAAAACTCGGAATCTGATTGCCGTTTGTTGCCTATCCCCAGCAGCGAGTACCCGACACCGGCGGTGCGTCCCGCCTGGTCGGTGCTGGATAACAGAAAGCTGAAGGAGACCTTTGGGCTGGCTCTGCCTGACTGGCACTGCTCACTGCAGCAATGTATGGCGGAGGTCTGATCTTAGCCGCTATGCCTCGGATGGGGTCAGACAGAACTGGCCGTTTATATAGTATGGCCAGAGATCCCCATCCATCACTTTTTGCAAATCATCTCCAATCACTGCCTTTTTCCAGCCGCTGAGAAATGCCAGATCCTGACTGCCAGCTACCAGCTGTTCCAGCTCTTTGCGGGTTGCCAGTGCCTGGGGGCTGAGCTGCTGCTTTTTAGCCAGCAGCCGCAGACTGCACATCAGAATATCCACCATCGCCTCCTGTTCGGTGGTTAGACGGGTGCGCTGGATTTTCTCTTTGGGCCATCTCTCAGCGGGGAGTTTGCTGCTGTCACTGATGAGCTTTAACAGGGTCTCACCATGCCGCTCTACGGTATGCCCTTCCAGCCCACGGGTGCGTGAAAGCCCTGTTTTGTCTTTTGGTCTGCGCCGTGCCAGCTCTAGCAGCACATCATCCTTGATGATCCAGCCTTTGGGCTTGTTGCGCTTCATGGCTATCTCTTCGCGCCAACTGGCAAGGGACTGGAGTATGGCAAGCTGCACCCCTTTCAGATGCTGACGGCCACGGATGCGCTGCCACTGTTGCTGTGGGTCAATCTGGTAGGTGGCAGGTGCAGTCAGGGTTTTGAAGTCATCCTCCAGCCAGTGGGTGCGTCCAAGATGCTCCAGTTCAGCCTTTAATTGAAGGTATATCCTGCCAAGATATATCACATCATCCAGTGCGTAGCGGTGCTGTTCCTGAGGCAGTGGGCGCAGGCTCCAATCAGCGCGGGAGTGACTCTTGTCCAGTGTGATGTTGAGCAGTTTTTGCACCAGAGGCGCATAGCCAACCTGATCCCCATGGCCGGTCAGCATGGCGGCAAGCTGTGTGTCGAACAGCGGTGTGGGCAGGGTATTCCACAACTGATGGAATATCTCCAGATCCTGACGGCCGGCATGGAATATCTTGGTTATCCCTGGATCTTCCAGCAGTGGCATCAGAGCAGAGAAGTCATCCACCTTAAGGGGGTCGATGCAGGCAGCGATCTGCTCATTGGCAATCTGCAACAGACAGAATTTGGGGTAGTAACTCTTCTCCCGCAGGAACTCGGTATCGAGAGCCAGCCAGCTGCTGCCGGCCAGTCGGATGCATAGATTCTGGAGTTGATCGGGGGTGTCGATGAAGAGCTCTTGCATATGGTTTCTACTATTCCTTATAGGATTTGGCCTGCCGTTATGGCGAGGTTGTCACGTCAAAGGTATGATGCCTGTATAAATGATAACTGTGAAGTGGATAGCCCAGTGAGCGCACTATTTAACTATTTCTTCGAACTTTGCCTGTTGCGGGCTAAACCGCAGGATCTCCCCGCCTCCGGGGCACTGCTGGGTCTGGTTATTCTGGCCAATATAACGGTGGGTGTTCTGGCCTTTAGTGGCCTCTATGGGGGTGTCGCACGGGCATTGATGGCCGGTGCGGTAGAGAGCCTCTTTTTCCTGACTGTGCTGGGGCTGCTGCTCTATTGTAAAGGACTGCTTTCACGTTTTACTCAATCGGCAACGGCCCTGCTGGGAAGCAGCACACTGCTGGCGATTATACTGATCCCGCTCTATTCAATGGGAGGGGGTGCCGCAGACCACACAGCCATGGCTGTGGTGGCTGATTTGGGCGCACTGCTGTTACTGGTTTGGTCGCTGACGATTATGGGACATATCCTGCGCCATACACTGGAAGTTCCTTTTGGGCATGGTGTTTTGCTGGGCATGATCTATTTTCTCCTCTCCAGCCTGTTCGTCGGGAGCCTCTTTCCGCTCTCATGAAGATACATATCCTGGGGATTTGCGGCACCTTTATGGGTGGCATTGCCCTGCTGGCCAGGGCGATGGGGCACGAGGTGAGCGGTTCCGATGCCAATGTCTATCCGCCGATGAGCAGACAGCTTGAGGCCGCCGGCATCCGCCTGTCGGAAGGTTACGCCCCGGCACACCTGAAGCCAGCTCCTGATTGTGTGGTTGTGGGCAATGCCCTGTCGCGGGGCAACCCTGCGGTGGAGTATATGCTGGATGCGGGCCTGCCCTACACGTCAGGCCCACAGTGGCTGGCAGAGCATGTGCTGCAAAAGCGCTGGGTGCTGGCGGTTGCCGGTACGCATGGCAAGACCTCAACCGCCAGCCTGCTGGCCTGGATTTTGGAAGATGCCGGGCTGAACCCAGGGTTCCTGATTGGGGGTGTGCCGCTCAATTTTGGTGTTTCGGCCCGCCTTGGCAGTGATCCCTTCTTCGTGGTTGAGGCTGATGAATATGACACGGCTTTTTTCGATAAGCGCTCCAAGTTTGTCCACTACCGCCCCAGAACGCTGATACTCAATAATCTTGAATTTGATCATGCCGACATCTTTGATGATCTGGCCATGATTCAACGCCAGTTTCATCACCTGGTGCGCACCGTGCCGGGTAGTGGCCTGATCATTGCGCCGGAGGCCGATCAGGCGCTGCATGAGGTGCTGGAGATGGGGTGCTGGACCAGGGTAGAGCGGTTCAGCCCGGATGCCAGATCAGAGTGGCATCCTGCGCAGATCAACCCGGATGGCAGCGGCTTTGATCTGATCTGCCACGGTAAAAGAGCGGGCCGGGTGGAGTGGGATCTGAATGGCCGCCACAATATCGCCAATGCACTGGCGGCCCTGGCTGCGGCAAGGCATGTCGGTGTTACCCCTACGATTGCGCTTGAGGGGCTGGCCTCCTTTAAGAGTGTGCGACGCCGGATGGAGCTGCGGGGCGAAGTAAATAGCATCAGGGTCTATGATGACTTTGCGCATCATCCGACGGCCATCGAGACAACGCTGGCAGGGCTGCGGGCGCGGGTGGGCGAGGCGCGGATCATTGCAGTGCTGGAGCTGCGCTCCAATACCATGCGCATGGGGGTGCATGCCGAGCAGCTGGCCGCCTCTTTGTGGGCGGCGGATTGCGTCATGGTCTACACCCCGCCTGAGCTGCCGCTGGATGCCGAGCGGGTCTTTGCCGATCTGGGTGAACGTGTTCAGCTGCATGCCTCGGTTGCCGATATTGTGGCGGCCATCGGGGTCGAGGCTCAACCGGGAGATCACCTGCTGGTGATGAGCAACGGTGGTTTTGAGAATATCCACCAGCGCCTGCTCGACAGACTGGCTGCATCAGCCTCGGTGGAGGGTTAAACCTAGAATCCGTAGTTGGACGGGATGGAGTGTGCGCTTGCGGGGGTGTATGGCACCAAAAGTAGGCGCTTTAGGCGAGGCGCAACGACGTAGAATAGTTGTTCTATTCCAAGGAGTTGCACCAACAGTAGGCGCATTAGGCGACACGGCCATACGCCCCCGCAAGCGTGCAATCCGTCCTGTAGCGTAGTTCACCCAGCAGGTGAGTTAGATAAAGGTATAAAATATTATGCATATCAATATATTGATTTATCTTCGTAGCGGCCAACTGCGGAATCTAGGTTAAATGTCTGAGTCTGGAAAGCCCATCACCCTGGCCATCACTGGTGCATCGGGCAGCGCCTATGGTTTGCGTCTGCTGCAATCCCTGCTGGAGGCCAGACGGCAGGTCTACCTGCTGCTCTCCCGCCCCGGCCAGCTGGTCATAAAGATGGAGGCGGGTCTGGATCTGCCCA
>JALSJZ010000051.1 GCA_026989135.1 Sedimenticola sp.
ATCTTGTCTGCGAGGTAAAGCCGTGAATGGCCACAATCAAAATAACAGACGCCAGCATATACGTGTGCAGCCTGAGAGAGGCAGCCCGATCGAGGTTGATATCAATGGCGAGGACTTTATTGAGGTTCTGCGAGCGGTGGACATCAGTATGGGTGGCATGGGCATAAATGTGGCTCACCTGTTTAAAGGGTGCCGGATTAACAGGTCGGTCGCTGTCATCGTCACCCTGCCTACATCAGGTGGCAGGGGGTTTCAGGTCGATGGCCGGATCAGGCATGTCAAGGATCACAGATTTGGCATCCAGTTTGTGGGTCTGGCCGATGCCGATCGCAAACAGCTCCGGGAGTATATCGCCTCCCGGCTCACCGATGCGCCTTGGTCGGTACGCCTGAAGCAGCGGCTGGGGCTACCTTTTTAACTTGATCAGCAGGCTGTTGATCTTGTTCTTCCGCAGTTGATCGCGAATCTGGTTGATCTGCTGGCTGCTGCGATAGGGGCCACTGCGCACCCGATGATAGGTATCCTTGTTATTGATCGTTACCTTCTGGATCTCGGCCTGAATCCCCAGCAGCGCCAGACTGGCCTTCATCCGGTCGGCATCCCGGTACTTGCGAAAGGAGCCCATCTGCAGCATATAGGTGCTACCAGCAGTGGCAGGAGAGGCTTTCTTGGGAGCCTGTTTTGGGATGGGGTCTGGCTCTGGCACCACGACCTCCATCTCCGGCAGCGTGGTGTAGAAATCGAAGCGGGGTTTGGGTGGCAGTGATGCCTGCGGATCAGCTTCTCTTTTAAGACTCTCTGGCTGGCGAGCCGGAGCCGGCTTGGTGACAACCGCTTGTTGTTGGCCAAATTTGAGCCAGATCAGCCCGGCAGCGAACAGCCCCACCAACAGCCCGGCAAAAAACCAGTTCCAGCCAGAGGTCTGCTGCTTTTTCGGTTTTGGGTTGGCGCGGGTTTTGTAATCGCGGGCCACTTACATGCGCTCCGGCGCGGAGACACCCAGCAGATTCAGCCCGTTTCGGATCACCTGCCGTGCAGCCAGGATCAGCTTCAGCCGTGCATCCCGCAACGCCTCATCCTCGACCAGGAATTGATGGGCGTTGTAGTAGGTGTGGAAATCCTGGGCCAGCTCGCGCAGGTAGTGAACCAGCTGGTGCGGCTCCTCATTCAGTGCTGCCGCCTCGATCACTTCGGCATAGCGGGAGAGGGTGCGCAGCAGCGCCTGTTCGTGCGCCTGCGTGAGCTGTTCCAGATGTGTGGTGCCGGGTGAGACCTCAACCGGAATGCCTTTTTCACCGGCCTGCCGGAACACGCTACAGACCCGCGCGTGGGCGTACTGCACATAGTAGACGGGGTTGTCGCTGGATTGGGATTTGGCCAGATCCAGATCAAAATCGAGATGCTGCTCGCAGCGGCGCATCACATAGAAAAAGCGGGCGGCATCGCGCCCCACCTCTTCCCGCAGCTCACGCAGGGTGACGAAGGAGCCGGAGCGGGTGGACATCTGCACCTTCTGCCCATTGCGGTAGAGATTGGCAAACTGCACCAGCAGCACATCCATCTTGGCGGGGTCATCACCCAGCGCCTCTAGCGCCGCCTTTACCCGCGGGACATAGCCATGATGGTCGGCACCCCACACGTCGATAACCCGGTCAAAACCGCGCTCCAGCTTCTCGGCATGGTAGGCGATATCCGAGGCAAAGTAGGTGGTCTGGCCATTCTCCCGCTCCACCACGCGATCCTTCTCATCACCAAAATTGGTAGAGCGGAACCACAGCGCCCCCTCTTTCTGATACATCTGACCCGTGCTGCGCAGGCGTTCAACCACCTTGTTGACCGCGCCGCTCTCAACCAGTGTGCGTTCGGAGTACCAGTTATCGTAGCAGACCCCAAACCCCTCCAGGTCATCCCGGATATCATCCAGGATCTGGTTCAGACCCAGCTCAAAAACATAGCGATAACGCAGATCCCCCAACAGCGCTTTTGCCCGGGCGATGAGGGCATCGATATAGGCCTCTTTGTCGCCATCGGGCGTGGCCTCGGTCTCATCCTGTGGCAGATCGGCCAATACCCGGTTGGCATCCTGATGGTAATCATCACTGTGTTCCCGGTGCAGGATGGCGGCAATATCCAGTACATAGTCACCTTTGTAACCATTGGCCGGGAAGGGAAAAGATTCGCCACAAAGCCCCAGGTAACGCAGCCAGATGCTGGTGGCCAGGATATCCATCTGACGACCGGCATCGTTGACATAGTACTCGCGGTGTACTTCAAAACCGATGGCCTCCAGCAGATCGGCCACGGTTGCGCCATAGGCGGCTCCGCGACCATGCCCCACATGCAGTGGCCCGGTGGGGTTGGCGGAGACAAATTCGACCTGAACCGCCCGCCCAGCACCGACCTTGCTGCGGCCAAATCCAGGCCCCTGTTGCAGGATCTCCGGCACCAGTGCCAGATAGGCATCGGGCGCAAGGGTGAAGTTGATAAACCCTGGCCCGGCGATCTCAACCTTTGCAATAGTCTGGGATGCAGGGAGATGCGCCACTATCTTCTCTGCCAGATCGCGTGGGCGACAGCGGGCAATTTTGGCCAGTACCATGGCGATATTGGAGGCAAAATCACCGTGGCTGATGTCACGGGTGCGTTCGATAACAGGCTGGGGGATCTGTTCGGCAGTAAGTGTGCCATCTGCGGCAAGCTGCTCAAGAGCCTGGGAGAGAAGGTGCTGGATCTGGGCTTTCATCAACTCGGAAAATGTTTAACGGGGATAACCGCAAAGGATAACAGGAATAGCCAAAGTGTTGGGCGCGCATCTTGATGAGATTGAACCTAAATCCTGCAAGTGCGAGCACTTGCAGGATTTAGGTTGAACATTATTTTGCAGATTACAGCATCTCTTGTGGGTCAACATCAATGGACCAGCGAACATGGCGGGCGCTCTTCAATTTGCCAAGTGAAGGGATCAATTGACGCAGCAGCTGGTGCAGGGTGCGGCGATGGCTGGCCTGAATCAACAGGTGTGCGCGGATACGACCGGCGCGTCGCTCCATAGGTGCGGGCACAGGCCCCCACAGTTCAACACCCTGGGTATTAAAGTGCGTGGCCTGCTGGACGGCATCCTCCAAAAAGTGTATCGGTTTTTCAGGTGAGCCAGCCTCGGCACGCAGCAGTGCCTGATAGCTGAAAGGGGGCAGGGCGGCCTGGCGGCGCTCGTCGAGACAGACCTGGGCAAAGGCATTGTAGCCCTGGTGAATCAGGGTTTGCAGCAGCGGGTGATCTGGGTGCCGTGTCTGGATCAGCACCCGGCCGGGTTTGCTGGCGCGCCCCGCACGCCCGGCCACCTGCTCTACCATTTGAGCCATCCGCTCTGCGGCGCGGTAGTCAGCGCTGAACAGACCCTGATCCATATCCAGAATGCCTACCAGCGTGACATCAGGAAAGTGGTGCCCCTTGGCCAGCATCTGTGTCCCCAGCAGGATGTGGTAGTGGCCGTCATGAATGGCGCTGAGCAGCTTCTCCAGTGCCCCCTTTCGGCGGGTGCTGTCGCGGTCGATCCGGGCAATGGGGTGGTTGGGAAACTGCTCTGCCAGCACCTCCTCCAGCCGTTCAGTGCCCTGCCCCAGCGGGCGCAGATCACTGCTGCTGCATTTGGGACACTCGCGGTAGAGGCGGCGCTGATGGCCGCAGTGGTGGCACCAGAGCAGCTGGCTGCGCAGATGAAGCGTCATGCGGGCGTCGCAGCGGGGGCACTCGGAGAGCCAGCCGCAGTGATGACAGGTCACAACCGGCGCATAACCCCGGCGGTTGAGAAACAGCAGCACCTGATTTCCGGCAGCCAACTCCTTTTCCAGTCTGCCCAGCAGTGCCGGGGAGAGGCCACCATTGAGTGGTGCCGAGCGGATATCGAGCAGGTCGATCCGGGGTGGTTTGGCACCGCCGGCGCGCTCTGGCAGATCCAGCCCTTGATAGCGTCCGGTTGCAACATTGTGCAGACTCTCCAGTGAGGGCGTGGCAGAGCCAAGCACTACAGGGCAGCCCTGACGCTGCGCCCTGACGATGGCCAGGTCACGGGCGGAGTAGCGAAAGCCATCCTGCTGTTTGAAGGAGAGGTCGTGCTCTTCATCGATGATGATCAGCCCCAGCTGTGGAAGCGGGGTGAAGATGGCCGAGCGGGTGCCCAGCACCACTGCGGCCGCTCCCTGGCTGGCGGCCAGCCAGCCCTGCTCCCGCTTCCGCTCGGAGAGACCGGAGTGGAGCAGGGCAATGGGTGCGCGGATACGGGATTGGAAGCGCTGCATCAGCTGGGGGGTGAGTGCAATCTCAGGCACCAGAACCAAAACCTGGCGGCCTGCCGCCAGTGCGGTTTCGATGAGTCCCAGATAGACCTCGGTCTTGCCGCTGCCGGTCACACCATTCAGCAGAAAGGCGTTGAACCCCTGCATGTTGCTGGAGACTGCGGTGATGGCATCTTGCTGGGCAGGGTTGAGCGTCAGTCTGGAGCCCTCCGGCATTGGGGGGATCTGCTGTGGTTCAAGCTCACAGGGCTCCACCCAGCCCTTCTCCTCCAGGGTTCGCAGGATAGGCCGGCAGCTGCCACAAAGGGCGTAGAGTGCCTGCTGGGTCATCCCTTTGGGTTGTCCTTTCAGGGTCTGGATAACCTGTAACTGCCGGGGGGCGTGGGTCGGCTGGGCTGTCTCTCCACAGGTTGTTAGCCGCCACCCAGGCTGCGCCAGCTGCACCTGCTCTTCCCCCCTGCGCAGTCGCACAGGCAGTGCTGCGGCAATGACCTCTCCGGGGGGGTGCTGGTAGTAGCTGGCGGCCCAGAGCAGCAGTTGCAGATCCTGATCCGCCAGCAGTGGCTGGCTCTCCAGCACCGCAGTGGCGGGTTTGAGTGAAGCGGCATCAACAGAGGATGATGAGACCTTCTCCACCAGCACCCCAATGCGCTCCCCTCGCCCAAAGGGCAGATGCAGACGGATGCCGGGTGAGAGTGTGGCTGCATCCACCCCCTCTGGCGGCAGATAGTCGAAGCAGGTGTAGAGCGGTGCGGGCACTGCGATGCGAAGAATGGATCGGCTGGGCATGGCAGCAACTCTACCTGATTTTCCTGGGTTTAAGGGGGTGAGTTATGCGCTGTTTTTAGTGTCAGAAAGCAGAAGATTGCGGTAACTCGTTAAAAGAATAAGTAAATTCCTACCCGGTTTTCAGGCTGTGGAAAACTTTGTGGAGAATTTACCCTGCTTGAAGTGTGCTTGTTGAGTGGGATCTGTGCCTGAATTTTTATGGAAGCTGGGATTGTGGTTCATTTTGCTATTAAAACAATAGGTTACAGTTTTTGAAAAAACCTGTTCTTAAAATTACAGAGGATGAAGAGCGGGAGCCTGCCGCCGTTTTACTCTGTGCATAATTCGGGAAAGAGCGGTTAGAAACCCAAGAGCCCCGATTGATTGTGGCCACAGCACAGCCTATTGATTCCACAGCACTTTAAATGGGTGGCCTCACCGATCACTATCTCATGTTCTGGGATGTGGGCCATGGGCAATGTCCTCCAAAACCTTGACAAGGTAAAAGTTGACCTAATTTACAGCAGCAATTATAGTCCTGTTCAAGTCAGGTTAAAATCGATAGAGGATTTAAGATGTTCAGCCAAGTATCACGTTATAGAGAGCTGGTGCATGGCTGATTTTGGTAAAAAACTCGCTGAACTTCGCAAGGCACGCCAATTAACTCAAATGAAACTGGCCGAAATGCTGGAGGTACAACCCCGGCTAATTGGTCGATGGGAACAAGGCAAGGGCAAGCCACAATTTGATTACATCATCAAATTAGCCGATGTTTTGGAAGTCAGTCTTGACCAGCTGCTGCTTGGTGCCCGCAACCAGCAATCAGCCCAGTTCGATATTCAGAATAGAAAGCTAAAAGAGCTGTGCCGACAGGTAGATCAACTCAAACAGGAAGATCAGAATGTCATCTGCCATTTTCTGGATATGGCTGTTCGCCAGGACAGGCTCAAGCATATCGTCACTGATTCCATTCATGCAGCCAGATAAGAGAATTATTCCATGCAGACCGCTAAACAAGCCGCAAGAGAGATTATCGATCACCTATCTGACCAAGCATCCTGGGACGACATCATGTATGAGCTGTATGTAAAACAGAAGATCGAGGAAGGGCTAACCGATATCGAGGCTGGCCGCACCATTCCACATGAGCAAGTCAAGGCCGAGTTGTTGGGTAATGGTAATTATAATGGTCAAGGCGTGCCAGAGCTGATATCCGGGATCTGAAAGCTTACATTGCCAAGGACTCACCCTATTACGCCAGGCGCTTCACAGAACGAATCATCGTCTCAGTGGAGAAGCTGGAGGACTTTCCAAGGATGGGTAGACCCGTGCCCGAAGCCGAAGACCGGGAGGATGTCCGAGAACTGATCTATCAGGGCTGCCGGATTATCTACCTGATCCAGCCCGGTCGCCTCTTCATCGTTACCATCATGCATGGCAGCATGGACTTGGCAGGAAAAGAAAACAAACCTTGGAGTGAAGGGTAGAGCAACAAAGCCCTGCAGATGCAGGGCTTTTGGTAGGTTGTTTTCGACTAAAATTGATCAGTCTTATTTTTCATTTACTCCGACCCCATTGATCGCGACCCCATTGATCGGATTAAAGTAATCGAGATCTCTGCCGATTACCGTGTCAATATCATTGACATCCTCCTTTATTCTATGAAGAAGGCCTAACTTATCAATTGAGATTGTAATGGACGCAATACACCAATATTACGCAGGGATTCAGGGATTCAGTCTACCCGATTCTTATCTGCTAAACCACCCCAATACGAATCACTTTTTACAGGACAACTAACCATGTCTCGAAGTTGGCATGGAAGTCCTGCACACATCCGCCTTACGCTCAGGAAAGGCCTCTGTTTCAATTATTTTCCCCGCCAACATCAATACTTACACAGCTGGTTTCCCTTTGATGAGGAAAGCACTCCAATAAAGCCTGGTGTTGTCATTTTCTTGCTCAATCCAGGCCACGCAAGAGCATCACCCGATTAGTAGTAATCAACAGCACCCACTATTTTTTATACGAATTAAACAGCCAAGAAACACCTCTCAAGGAGGGAAAAATGAAAAACTTCAAAAACTGGAAAATCGCCACCAAACTGTACTCAGTGCTGGGCGCGATAATATTGACGCTCTTGTCAATGGGCGTCTTTGGCCTCTATCAGGCTGGCGCCATCAACCAACGCGTGACCAATCTTTATACCCAGGAACTGGTGCCACTGGAAACCGTGGATGATATGAAGGCCTCACTCTACCGGATACGTGATCGTGTCGGTCGTCATCTCAGTGAGCCGGATCGCCAGGCGGTGCATGAAGAAAAAATCAAAGAACAACTGGCACGGTTGGACCGCAATGAAGGCAAATACCGGGAATCCCGTCTGGGCGAAGAAGAAACCCGTCTGATCGATATATATAACTCACAGTGGAAAACCTATCTGAATTTGATCAACAGCAAGGTTCTTCCCCTGAGTCGTGATGGAAAAATTGAAGCGGCAGAGGATGTACTTTACGGCCCGGCGCAAAAAGCTTTTCGTTCAGCACGTGCTGCGGTCAATGACCTGGCTGATTACCAAATTGAGCGCGCGGAGCGCCGCCACGAGAATGCGATGAAAGCCTATGAAAATATGGTAGTTTTGACGATTAGCATAATTATTACAGGGGTGTTACTGGCAGTATTGGCCGGTTGGTATCTCGTGCGAAATATAACGCGCCCCCTCTACATGATGAAAGGTGTACTCAAAGAGATGGATCAAGGTGATCTGACACACCAGGTGGAGTACCAGTCAGATGACGAAATCGGTGAAATGGCTTTTATTCTGAACAAGAGTATCGCCACACAACGACAGATGGTCAGCACAGTAGCCAGCACCGTAGAACAGGTAGCGGCCGCTGGAGAGGAAATGTCAACCATCACCATGCAAACAAGCCAAACCATTGAGGAACAACGCAGACAGACGGAACAGGTCGCCACTGCGATGAATGAAATGACGGCCACCGTACAGGAGGTTGCCTCGAATATTACACAAACAGCTTCTGCAGCTAATAAGGCCAACGAGCAAACCAACGAAGGTAACCGAGTGGTAAAACAAACCATTGATGAAATCAACAGACTGGAAACCCAGGTTGAGGACTCAGCAAAAACGATTAACGAGGTTAAGCAACATAGTGAGGCCATCAATTCAGTGCTGGATGTCATTAAAGGTATTGCCGAACAAACCAATTTGCTGGCATTGAACGCGGCAATTGAAGCCGCTCGTGCTGGTGAACAAGGACGTGGTTTTGCAGTGGTTGCCGATGAGGTACGTACACTTGCCGGCCGTACACAGGAGTCCACCGCGGAAATTAATGAAATGATTGAAAAGCTCCAGAATGGTTCAAGCCAAGCCGTCGAAGTCATGGCCAAAAGCCTCGAACAGACAAAGCTGGCGGTGGATTATGCCTCCCAGTCAGGTGAAGCGTTACAGACTATTGCCCAGGCAGTAAATGAAATTAACCAGATGAGCACCCAGATTGCCAGTGCGGCAGAAGAACAAAGTTCAGTATCAGAAGAAATTAACCGCAATATCGTTTCAATCAATGATATGTCCAATCAGACAGCCGAAGGTGCATCTCAAACCTCTATCGCCAGCGAAGAACTGGCTCGCATGGCATCTGATCTACAGGGGCTCGTCGCCCAGTTTAAAGTATAAGGGAGCACTATCATGGCTAGTCTGATGCAATCAGTAGATGACCGCACCCAACTTGCAGGCGCCAACCGCTTTGAAGTGTTGTTATTTAGTTTGGGGAAAGATGAGATTACGGATAGAGAAGAGGTTTTCGGAATCAACGTATTCAAAGTACGGGAAGTCATGCATGCGCCCACGATTACCCGAGCACCGGATATGCCGAATGCTGTGGAAGGCATGGTCAGTCTGCGCGGTGAAACGATTCCCGTTATCAACCTGCCAAGATTTTGCGGTATCGATCATACAGAAAACCCAGAGGTATTGATTGTCACAGAATACAACCGGCACATTCAGGGCTTTCTGGTACATTCGGTAGACAGCATTAAACGGTTGGCCTGGAGTGAAGTGCGGGTGGCGCCACCGATGATGGCTGATCAGCATGGCGGTCTGATTACCGCAGTGATCGAAATTGAAGATCAGGGGCTTGTCATGATCATGGATGTCGAAAAAATCCTTGCGGGGACAGAAGGTTTTGATGATGAAGATGTGTTGTATCAAGGGCTAGTGGCACAGGAGGAAACGGTTACTGTACTGTTTGCTGATGATTCCATAATTGCCAGAAAACAGATTCAGCGCACACTTGAAACCATGGGGTATAGCTTTATCGTCGCCACCAATGGAAAGGAAGCCTGGGAACGGCTCACTCAAATGGCCGATGAGGCCGAAAAGTCAGGAGAGCAGGTTTCCAGCAAAGTGCAATTAATCCTGACCGATGTCGAGATGCCGGAAATGGACGGCTATGTCCTGACTCAGAAGATCAAGGAAGATACACGCTTTAATGGTATTCCCATTGTCATGCACTCCTCGCTGACAACTGAATCGAATACTGCCTTGGGCGAGCGTGTTGGCGCGGATGCGTATGTGGGGAAATTTGTGCCGCAGGAGTTGTCCGCAACCTTGTTGAAAGTAATGGCAAAGAGCAAAAAATGAATGCCCAACTGTTGGTGCAGGCCATACTGTACTCGTTGCTGATACTAATACCGTTTGGCTTGCAGGCCGAACCGATTCAACCGGATCGCCCCGGATTCAGCACAGGCACCTATACGGTTGCCCCCGGAAAAATCAATGTTGAGGTAGGGTTTCAGTCATCCTATGGAGATCACGCCGGTGATCCCGATAGTTTTACAGCGCCCTTAATCAATGTCCGTACCGGGCTGACTCCCTCAACTGAGCTTAACTTACTCCTTGATGGCTGGACGCGTGAACAGTCCAGCGGCGGTTCAGTGACTTCCACCAGCGATTTGCTGGTAGGGGCCAAACATCGCCTGTTAAACCGCGACAAATACAATCTTTCCTTGCTCGGGTTTGTCTCCCTGCCAACTGGTAACGCCCCGGACTCAGGGCATTTCACGCCTTTTCTGGGATTATTATGGGATTATGAAGTGAGCAAAGAAATCAGCGTATTTGGCACGTTTCAATTTATTTCATTTGTCGAAGGCGGACAGCGCTCGAATAATTTTCAGCCCGCAGTAGGCCTCTCTTTTTCTCATACAGACAAACTCAGTACCTACGTTGAATACTACCGTGACATGTCATTAAATATCGACAGCGCAGATAGTGATATGTTTGATGCAGGTATCGCTTACCTTCTCAATGACAATATGCAACTTGATTTTAATTTTGGCATTTCGATTGACCGAATTTCAAGTGACTTTATTGGAGCAGGTTTTGCGATACAGTTTCCATAGACAAATATATTCAGTCAACGTAACTTACTCACGCCTACAACCTGTTTTCGGGATTACGGGGACACAATACAAAACTACTGTTTGTGGTTAGAGTGGCCTCACTCATCATTTCACTGCTGTGCTCAGTTGAGTCTTCTTGAAAAGGACTGGGGTGGAGGTTTTATCGGAGGAAGGTGAGCGTTATGGGGGATAGCCTCGGATTGCGTTGCTCTTCATCGGGCTACTTGCTCAATATGGCATAACCCAGATTTGCAGCATCGGTATAACCGTGCAAGACTTAAGGCGGTTGATGGAAAATCTTATACCAGATTACGATGGATTATTGTTCCTCTTCAAGGCGCAGAGACCCACGCATAGCAGAACTATGCAAGGGTCGTGGCAACACAGAAGAGGGGCAATAAGAGAAGCAGGTGGGCATAAGGTTTTTCGGAAATCGCCTCAGTATAAGCATCAGATGATGGCAGGGTTATGGTGGATCTTCGGCAACAGATTTTGCGTACAGATATAGCGGGCATGCCGCTGGAGTGGATTGATTACCGGGATGCTGTGCGTCTGCACTTTCTCGACCAAATCGCATACCGGTGCGGCAGTGTGCTCTACTCTCTTCATGGCGGGATCAATGCCCGTACGCAGCAACGCAGCACGGTGCAGGTCAACTCCATTATTGCCACCTATGGCAACAGCCAGGCGCTGGTTAAGCTGCGGGCAAAATATACGCCGCCGCTCAACAACCCGGCGCTGTTCCAGCGTGATAATCACCTCTGCCTCTATTGCGGGCGTCACTTCAATCACCGGCAGCTCTCTCGGGATCATGTGCGACCCGTGAGCCAGGGTGGGCCGGATCACTGGAACAATGTGGTGACGGCCTGCATTCGCTGCAACAATCATAAGGCGGGGCGCACCCCGGAGCGTGCGGGGATGGAGCTTCTGGCCATCCCGTTCACCCCGACCCATGCGGAATATATCTTCCTGCAGGGGCGGCATATTCTGGCAGATCAGATGGAGTTTCTGCGCGCTCACTTCCCACGCAGCAGCCCGCTGCATGAGCGGCTGAAGCATTAGGCGTAAAAAAAGGCGGCCTGTAGAGGCCGCCTTTTTTGCAGGTATCGCTACGGAGCGGATCAGGAGTGGTAGGGCTTGCTCAGCTCATGTACTGCGTCAATAAAGACCCCGGCATGCTCCGGGTCTACCTCGGGGTGAATACCATGCCCCAGGTTGAAGACATGGCCTGGGCCATGCCCATAGCTGTCGAGTACATGGGCCACCTCTTCGCGAATCCGCTCGGGGGATGCGTAGAGGATGCAGGGATCCATATTGCCCTGTAGTGCTACCTTGTCCCGTACCTGAACCCGCGCATCGGCCAGCTCGGTGGTCCAGTCGACCCCCAGCGCATCGGCTCCGCTCTCGGCCATGCGGCTGAGCCATTGACCGCCATTCTTGGTGAACATGACCACGGGTACCTGCCGTCCCTCGTTTTCACGCGTCAGCCCTTCGATGATCTGCTCCATATAGGAGAGAGAGAAGGTATCGTAGTCGCGCGGACTGAGAACCCCGCCCCAGGTGTCGAAGATCATCACGGCCTGTGCGCCAGCGGCGATCTGGGCGTTGAGATAGGAGGTGACGGATTCGGCCAGCTTGCCGAGCAGCTCATGCATCAGCCCGGGGTCTTCAAACATCATCCCCTTGGATTTTGCGAAATTCTTGGTACCGCCACCCTCAACCATGTAGGTTGCCAGCGTCCAGGGGCTGCCGGAAAAACCGATCAGCGGCACTCGACCATCCAGCGCTTTGCGAATGGTGCGTACCGCATTCATTACATATTGCAGCCCCTGCTCAGGGTCAGGAACCCCGATGGCGCGAACATCTGCAATGCACTTGATGGGGCGTTCAAAACGCGGCCCTTCACCTTCGGTGAAATAGAGTCCCAAACCCATGGCATCGGGAATGGTCAAAATGTCTGAAAAGAGAATGGCGGCATCCAGCGGGTAACGCTCCAGCGGCTGGAGGGTAACCTCACAGGCCAGCTCGGCGTTCTTGCACAGATCCATAAAGCTGCCCGCTTTTTGTCGCGTGGCTTTATATTCCGGGAGATAGCGCCCAGCCTGGCGCATCATCCAGACAGGGGTAATATCAACAGGCTCGCGCAGGAGGGCACGCAGTAAACGGTCATTCTTCAGCTCTGGCACGGAAAGCTCCTATAAATTATTCAAAATAATATTGTCTCAGTGCGCTAGTCAAAACCATGCGCTTTTTGCACTAAAAGCAGGCGCATTAGGCGAGGGTTTAGCTGCTACACATTTAATTTTAGACACAGAGAAGAATGATTTTCTGCATTATATCTCTGTGACCTCTGTGTCTAAATAAGAAGGTTCTTGCCGCAAGCCTAAAACTAACGCGGCAGGTCGCTGGTTCCCATAAGGAACTCATCGACGGCACGGGCGCATTGACGACCTTCGCGTATGGCCCACACTACCAGTGACTGGCCACGACGCATATCGCCGGCGACAAAAACCCTGTCAACAGAGGTGCGGTACGCCTTGTCGTCTGCCTGCACATTTCCACGGTTGTCCAGCTCAACCCCCAGCTCTTCCAGCATCCCTTCATGCACAGGGTGTACAAAGCCCATTGCCAGGAAGACCTTCTCCGCAGGCAGTTCAAACTCTGAGCCGGCTATCTCACTCATACTCCAGTTGCCGGCCTCATCCTGAGTCCATTCTACCTTGATGCAGTGGATCGTCTTGACCTGGCCATTTTCACCCGTGAATTTTTGGGTGGCGACACTCCAGATACGTTCGCAGCCCTCCTCCTGAGAGGATGAGGTACGCATCTTTTGTGGCCAGTCGGGCCAGGTGGAGGCTTTGTTCTCTTTTTCAGGCGGCTGCGGCATCAGTTCCAGCTGGGTAATCGAGAGTGCGCCCTGCCGGTTTGAGGTGCCGACACAGTCAGAGCCGGTATCTCCGCCGCCGATGACGATGACGTGCTGATCGGTGGTGACGATCTGCTCATCTTCGGGGATCTGGTCTTCTGCCACCCGCTTATTGCTCTGGCGCAGAAAATCCATGGCATAGTGAATGCCGCCCAGTTCGCGGCCTGGTACCGGCAGATCCCGTGACTTTTCTGATCCGCCCGTCAGTACTACGGCATCATATTCATCGGCCAGCTGGCTGGCCGGGATGTCTACGCCGATATGCACCTTGGGTCGGAACTCCACGCCTTCGGCGAGCATCTGTCCGATACGCCGGTCGATCAGATGTTTGCTGAGTTTGAAATCGGGGATGCCGTAGCGCATCAGGCCACCAATGCGGTCACTCTTTTCGAACAGGGTGACGGCGTGTCCGGCACGCGCCAGCTGCTGTGCACAGGCCAGACCAGCGGGGCCGGAGCCTACGATGGCAACCCGTTTGCCGCTTTTGTGTGGTGGCACCTGCGGTACGATCCATCCCTCTTCCCAGGCGCGATCCACAATGGCGCACTCGATGGTTTTGATCGTGACCGGGTTGTCATCAAGGTTCAGGGTGCAGGCCGCCTCGCAGGGCGAGGGGCAGATGCGGCCGGTAAATTCAGGAAAGTTGTTGGTGGAGTGCAGCACCTCTATCGCCTGCCGCCACTCACCCTTGTAGACCAGATCATTCCAGTCCGGGATGATGTTATTGACCGGGCAGCCGTTGTGGCAAAAGGGGATGCCGCAATCCATACAGCGGGCGCTCTGCTGGGTGATCACCTCGGTGCTGAGCGGGATGACAAATTCATCGTAGTGGGTTACCCGGTCTGCGGCCGGTGCATAGCTCCGATCCTGACGTGGAAACTCCAGAAAGCCTGTGGGCTTACCCATTGCAACCCTCCTCAATGCTGTTGGCCGCTTGCTGTTGAGCCTGCATCTCATGCAGGGCGCGGCGATACTCTACCGGCATAACCTTCACAAACTGTGTCAGGCTCTGATCCCAGCTGTCCAGAATCGCTTTGGCGCGTGGGCTGCCGGTATAGTGCAGATGTCGTTCGATCAGCTGCTTGAGACGAACGGCATCGTGGCGGGTCATGTCGTGGCTGACATCCACCCGGCCGTGTGTCTCAAGGTCGCCACCCTGGTGCTCGCTGGCCTCCAGCGCATCATCCTCGGCGGTGACGGGTTCCAGCTCGACCATGGCCAGATTGCAGCGCTTTTCAAAATCACCTGCGGCATCGAAGACATAGGCGATACCGCCGCTCATGCCTGCCGCAAAGTTACGGCCTGTGGTACCGAGACAGACCACAACGCCGCCGGTCATGTATTCACAGCCGTGGTCACCCACCCCTTCAACCACGGCGGTAGCGCCCGAATTACGTACCGCAAAGCGTTCACCTGCTATGCCGTGCAGATAGAGTTCGCCGCAGATGGCACCATAGAGAATGGTGTTACCTGCAATGATATTCTCTTCCGCCACGATAGGAGTCTCTTTGGGTGGATAGACCACCAGGCGGCCACCCGACAGCCCTTTGCCGACGTAGTCGTTGGCCTCACCCGATAGCTCAATGGTGACACCTTTGGCCAGCCAGGCACCAAAGCTCTGCCCGGCTATGCCTCGAGCCTTGATATGGATGCTGTCATCCGGCAGACCGGCATGACCATAGCGACGCGCCACCTCGCCCGACAGCATGGTGCCAACGGTGCGGTTGTAGTTGTATATATTGGTCTCAAGCTGAACCGGCGTGCCACGCTCCAGTGCAGGCATGGCCTGTTCGATCAGCCGGTTATCCAGCGCCTGCTCCAGGCCGTGATCCTGTGTTTTGCTGTGATAGATGCCGACCTCGGAGCCAGCCTCCGGCATGTGCAGGATGCGCGAGTAGTCCAGCCCTTTTGCCTTCCAGTGGTCGATGGCCTGACGGGTGTTGAGACGGGTGCGCTGGCCGATCATCTCATTGAATGAGCGATAGCCCAGCCTGGACATCAGCTGGCGCACCTCTTCGGCAATAAAGAAGAAGAAGTTGACCAGATGTTCCGGTTTACCTGTGAAGCGCTTGCGCAGCTCCGGGTCTTGTGTGGCGACTCCCACCGGGCAGGTGTTGAGATGACACTTACGCATCATCAGGCAGCCCTGCACAATCAGTGGAGCAGTGGCAAAGCCAAACTCATCGGCTCCCAACAGCGCACCAATCACCACATCCCGACCGGTACGCAGGCCGCCGTCAACCTGCACCGAGATACGACTGCGCAGCTTATTCATCACCAGTGTCTGATGGGTTTCGGCCAGACCGATCTCCCATGGGGAGCCGGCATGTTTGATGGAGGTGAGTGGGCTGGCACCGGTGCCGCCGTCGTAGCCAGAGATGGTGACGTGATCTGCATGCGCCTTGGAGACGCCCGCAGCCACGGTGCCCACGCCCACCTCGGAGACCAGCTTGACGCTGATCCGCGCCGTGGGGTTGGTGTTTTTCAGATCGTGGATCAGCTGCGCCAGATCCTCAATCGAGTAGATGTCGTGGTGTGGCGGTGGTGAGATCAGCCCCACGCCGGGGGTGGAGTGGCGCACCCGGGCGATGGTGTGATCGACCTTGTGGCCGGGCAGCTGACCGCCCTCGCCGGGCTTGGCGCCCTGAGCCATCTTGATCTGGATCTCGTCGGCGTTGACCAGATATTCGGTGGTGACACCAAAACGGCCAGAGGCGACCTGTTTGATGGCCGAGCGTTTGGAGTCGCCATTCTCCATCGGGATGAAGCGCTCCGGCTCTTCGCCGCCTTCACCGGTATTGGATTTGCCGCCGATGCGGTTCATCGCCATGGCGATGGTGGAGTGCGCCTCATACGAGATGGATCCGTAAGACATCGCGCCGGTAGCGAAGCGTTTGACGATCTCACTGGCGGGTTCCACCTCTTCCAGCGGCACCGGCTCGGCGCAAAAATCGAGATCGAACAGGCCGCGCAGGGTCAGCAGCTCTTCGTTCTGCTCATTGATGATGCGAGCGTACTCTGCGTAGGTCTTGGCATCATTGGAGCGGGTGGCGTGCTGGAGTTTGGATATGGTGTCGGCCGTCCAGATATGGCTTTCGCCACGGGTGCGTACCGCGTAGTCGCCACCCACATCCAGATGCTTGCGGTAGATATGACTCTCGCCGTAGGCATCGCGGTGCCAGCGTACCGCCTCTTTAGCGATCTCATGCAGGCCGACCCCTTCGATGGTGGTGGCGGTGCCGGTAAAGTACTTCTCGACAAAATCGGTCGAGAGGCCAATGGCATCGAAGATCTGCGCGCCGCAGTAGGATTGGTAGGTGGAGATGCCCATCTTGGACATCACCTTCAACAATCCTTTGTCGATCGCCTTGATAAAACGCCAGTGGATCTCATCTTCGCTCAGCTCTTCCGGCAGTTTGTGCCGCATATTGGAGAGGGTGTTGAAGGCCAGATAGGGGTTGACCGCCTCAGCGCCATAGCCTGCCAGCACCGCAAAGTGGTGAACCTCACGTGCCGCGCCGGTCTCGACCACCAGGCCGGATGAGGTGCGCAGCCCGGTGCGTACCAGATGGTGATGTACCGCAGCGGTGGCCAGCAGCGCCGGGATGGCGATCTGGTCGGCATCCATGTTGCGGTCGGAGAGGATCAGGATATTGAAGCCATCCCGTACCGCCTTCTCTGCCTCGGCACAGACGGCATCCAGTGCCGGCTCCATCCCCTCTGCACCACGCTCAGCGGCGTAGCAGATGTCGACCGTGTGGGTGTGGAAGGCCTCGCCGGTCAGATCGTGGATGCGGCGGATGCGCTCCAGTCCGGTGTTGGTGATAACGGGCTGGGTCACCTCCAGGCGTTTGTGGCTGCCCCCCTGCTCCAGATCAAGCAGATTGGGTCGTGGGCCGATCAGTGAGACCAGCGACATCACCAGCTCTTCGCGGATCGGGTCGATCGGCGGGTTGGTGACCTGGGCAAAGTTCTGCTTAAAATAGTTGAACAGCGGCTTGGCGTGATTCGACAGCACTGCCGGCGGGGTGTCGCCGCCCATGGAGCCAATCGCCTCCTGGCCGCTGATGGCCATCGGCGTCAGCAGCCACTTGATATCCTCCTGGGTGAAGCCAAAGGCCTGCTGCTGATCCAGCAGGGTGTCGGCATCCGGAGCCATCGGTGCTACCACGGGTGGCAGGTGGCGCAGGCGGATCTGGGTGTTGTCCAGCCATCTCTGATAGGGGCGGGCTGAGGTCAGCTCGGCCTTGAGTTCGGCATCGTCGATGATGCGGCCCTTCTCCAGGTCGATCAGCAGCATCTTGCCGGGTTGCAGCCGCCACTTTTTGATGATCTTCTCTTCGGGGATCTCCAGCACGCCCATCTCCGAGGCCATCACAATCTGATCGTCATCGGTGATCAGGTAACGGGCAGGGCGCAGGCCGTTGCGATCCAGCGTGGCACCGATCTGGCGGCCATCGGTAAAGGCAACCGCAGCGGGGCCATCCCAGGGCTCCATCAAGGCGGCGTGGTATTCATAGAAGGCGTGGCGCTGCGGATCCATCAGTGGATTTTCAGACCAGGCTTCGGGGATCAGCATCATCATGGCATGGGCCATGGAGTAGCCGCCAGCGACCAGCAGCTCCAGCGCATTATCGAAGCAGGCGGTGTCAGACTGACCCTCTGCAATCAGTGGCCAGACCTTCTCCAGATCATCGCCCAGGATCTCGGATGACATGGTCTGGCGACGTGCTGCCATCCAGTTCTGGTTGCCGCGCACGGTGTTGATCTCGCCATTGTGGGCGATCATGCGGAATGGCTGTGCCAGATCCCAGGTGGGGAAGGTGTTGGTGGAGAAGCGCTGGTGCACCAGTGCCAGTGCAGAGGTCATACGCGCATCGGCCAGATCGTCGTAGAAATCACCGACCTGCCCAGCCAGCAGCATCCCTTTATAGAGCAGGGTGCGGGAGGATAGAGAGGAGAAATAGAAGGCGTGACCACCTTCAAGAGCCGCATCTTTAACGCTGTTTTCGATCTGCTTGCGGATGATGAACAGTTTGCGTTCAAAGGCATTTTGATCTGTGGCATCGCTGCCACAGCCGATGAATACCTGGCGGATGAAAGGTTCGGTGGGCAGTACGCTTTTGCCCAGGCCGCTGTTATTCACCGGCACATCACGCCATCCCAGAACGCGCTGCCCCTCTGCGGAGATGAAGCGTTCAACCGTGGTCTCACACTGGGCGCGGGAGTCTGCATTGCGGGGCAGGAAGAGCATGCCCACGGCATATTCACCTTCGGCTGGCAGCTCACAGCCACTGACGCCGCGCAGGAAGGCATCCGGGATCTGTAGCAGAATGCCGGCTCCGTCACCGGCCAGCGGGTCAGCGCCCACAGCGCCACGATGGGTCAGGCGCTCCAGAATGGTGAGTCCGTCGCGGATGATCTTGTGGCTTTTGCGCCCCTTGATATCGGCAACAAAACCGATACCACAGGCGTCATGTTCATTACGGGGATCATAAAGTCCCTGTTTGGGTGGTAAAGCCCCTTGGCTCATACAGACCTCATCAAAAAGCATTGGGATTTGGAAAGCGCATGCAGGTTTTGACCCCATTATGCGCGTCGCCCAGCAAGGCTGGACGGGAGATGTCCCGTTAGGTTGGCCTCGATGCTGAGACCACACAGAACCGCATAGCCTAACGGAAAATCGGTTTTTTCGCCAGTTTTAAGCTATGTACAAGATCTGAGTCTGTGTGGTGTGTGAAGATACAGCCCCCCGTACACCTGCATTCTAACGGCCTGCTTGTGCCATTTAAAATCAGGCAAACCGTCTGGATAAACCCATTGAATAAATTGCTCAGGATACCTAAGCTATGCGCTTACCTGACCTGAACCAACAGGGGATACGGGGGTCATAAACTGCCGTGTTTTGAGAAAAACCTATAAAACCTGAATAAGGGAGAAAATATGAAATTACGTCGCTACTGGCTACTGCTGATCTTGCTGCCTGGCCTTGTCTTTGCCGGTTCAAACGATGCGGGGCCTTTCAAGGCAGGTGTTGAATATGATGTGATGGCCAAGCCGCAGCCTACGCAAACAGGTGACAAGGTCGAGGTGCTGGAGCTGTTTTGGTACGGCTGCCCACACTGCTACAAGCTGGAGCCTTATATTGAGCACTGGCTTGAAAATATGCCGGCCAATGCCACCTATGTGCGCCTGCCAGCCGTTTTCAACCCCAGCTGGATGATCCACGCCAAGGCCTTTTATGCTGCTGAGGCGATGGGTGTTCTGGATAAGGTGCACCGGCCACTGTTTGATGCGCTGCATGTCCAGAAGCTTAAACTCTATACCCCGGAGACCATTGCCGATTTCTTTGCCACTCTGGGTGTAGAGCGGGCTGAATTCCTAAAGACCTATAGCTCCTTTGCGGTCACTACCAAGGCCAACCGGGCAAAACAGATGACCCGGCGCTATGGCATCAGCGGTGTCCCGGCGATGATCATCAACGGCAAGTATCGCACCAGTGCGCATAAGGCGGGCAGTGAGGCAAGGTTGATCGAGGTGGTCAATGCGCTGGTCGCTAAGGAGAGCGGCAACTAGAGCGCATAGCGGGGTGGCCTTCCGTGCCACCCCTGTTCCAGCTGGCACGCTATGCGTGCCATCCCACTCAGGATGAGCATTGATTTCATTTCGCTGGTTGCCAGTTTTTATCCTGGGCGCAGGTGCAGGCTATGGGCTGGCGCTCTTTTTTCACTCTGAGCAGCAGCCGATAGAGGCGGCTCAGCCCGAGATGGCGATTGTCACGCCCTCAAAGCAATCAGAGCGCCTGATCATTCCAGTTCAGAAGACGATGCTTCAACCGGCTCGGGGGCAGCAGAGTCTCGCCCTCCCCAGGTCGGAGGCAGCCTATATTGCATGGATCAGGGAGGCCGTTGCGAAACGCAAGTTCAGTACGGCACTTGATCTGCTTGCAGAGGCCGGGCGGCAGTTTGGCATCAGTGCCCCCCGCCTGATTCTGCGGGCCGAGATCCAGCAGTTGCGCAAGGATCTCAAGGGTGCCAGAGCCACCCTGCATCAGGCGCTGGCGGTTGATCCGGCCATGGCCGAGCAGATCTACCCCCTGCTCAGAACGGTGGTCATGGCGCTTATGCGCATGAACGAGGGTGCACTGACCTTTGATGAAAAGGTGCAGATACTGTCGCAAGAGATCATTGATGATCCGGGCTTTGCCGCCTACTACACCCTGCTGGGGCGACTCTACTACCGCCATGAAAACTACGCAGATGCCATCACCAATCTGGCGTATGCCCTGCAACTGGATCACACCCAGACAGCGCTGTTGTCGCCACTGATTACGGCCGCCAGAGAGCGGCTGGCGAACCCAGGGCTGATTGAGTTGCCTATCTCCTCCCACGGGCGGACGCTGGATGTGGATGTGCGGCTGAATGACGCGCCGCAGCAGTTCCGCTTTATTCTGGACACAGGGGCCTCGTACACCGCCATCTCAAAACGCACAGCACAGAGGCTGGGTATCGTTATTTCGCAAGATCTGCCGGTTATCCAGGTCAGCACAGCCAACGGCATGGTCAGGGTGCCGCTCATTACACTGAATGCCGTGAATCTCCAGGGTGCTCTGGTAGAGCAGGTGCCGGCAATCGTGCTGAGTGAGCTGAACGGGTTTGATGGTCTGCTGGGGCTGAGTTTTTTGAACCATTTTAATATTGATATAAACCAGGATGAGGGTAAGCTGTTTCTGCTAAAACCATCCACTGACCAATAACTTTTAAACTTTTATGCCTACACGATCTGTTCCAGCGAATCACCCGCAGCGCTATATACTGAACAACGAGGTTCACGCCCGGCCTTGCACCCCGCTCTACGCCCCGGAGCGCACCACGCATCTGGCGCTTATGATGACGTCAGAGCAGAGGGCGCAAGAGCGGGAGGCTCTTGCCGACCTGTGTGAACGCTATATCCAGCCGCCTCCGGCTCCGGGAGCGGATCATTTTATCTCGGATCTTGGCCCATTCCGGCTGCGCTGGGAGCAGCATGGTGAGTTCAGCACCTACACCTTCTACCTGCACGGCCCCTTTAACGATCCCTTTGCCGAAACGGCGCTACAGGTGGTGCCGGTAGATTGGCTGCAGGCGCTGCCGGGGCAGCTGATTGTTGGTGTTCATGCCACCATTATGCAGAGTGATGAAGGGGAGGCGGATCTGGATGCCATCTCGCCGCTGTTCAGTGACAACACCCTGATTGGATCAGAGGTATCCGGCGGCGCAGCCCAGGTATTTACCGATTTTCGCATCCATGCCGACGGCTTTAGCCGCATCCTTATCCATGATCGCCAGCTGCGCTCCCGTCAGTTGGGACGTCTGCTACAGCGTATGTTTGAGATTGAGGTCTACCGCATGATGGCGCTGCTGACCTTCCCTATTGCCCGAAGGTTGATCATTCAGCTGAATGATGCCGATCAGCGCCTGATCCAGATCACCACCGCAATGTCCCAGTCGGGTAGCAATGAAGCTCAACTACTGGACGATCTGATCACGCTTGCGGCAGAGATCGAGCACAGCCAGTCATCGACCCAATTCCGGCTCAGCGCCTCCCAGGCCTATTTTCGTCTGGTTGGATTGCGGATCAACGAACTGAGAGAGAAGCGCATCCAGGGCATTCAGACCTTTGCCGAGTTTATGGATCGGCGGCTGGAACCGGCCATGAACACCTGTGCCGCTGTCGAGCGGCGCCAGAACATGCTCTCCAAACGCATCACCCGTGCCAGCCAGCTGCTGCGCACCCGGGTAGAGATCACCCTGGAGCGCCAAAACCAATCGCTGCTGGAGTCGATGGATAGTCGTGCCAAGCTGCAGCTGCGCCTGCAAGAGACGGTTGAGGGGCTCTCGGTTGCGGCCATCACATACTACTCGGTAAGCCTGATTGGCTATATTGCCAAAGCGGGCAAAGCGGCCGGTCTGCCCATCAAACCAGAGCTGGTGGTCGGCATATCCATACCTGTGGTCGCACTGTTGATCATTGTAGGCGTGCGCTATATTCGGCGGTTAGTTAAAAAGAGGCAAAAACCTGCTGCCTGAGCCCACCAAACAGAACCTTGCCGGAGCACCGACCCGTGAACAGTGAAACCCCAAAAACAGAAATCCTGATAGTGGATGACTCCAAGGTGATCCGCTGGGCGGCCAGCAAGATCCTGAGAAACGACTATACAGTGCATGAAGCCACCAATGGTCTGGAGGCCTGGGAGATTCTGCAGCGCAACGAAAACATCGTGGCGGTATTCACCGATCTGCAGATGGAGGGTTCAGACGGATATGAGCTGTTGGCGTTGATTCGCGGCTCGGATGAGACGCGCCTGCTGAACCTGCCGGTTATCGTCATCACCGGCAAGGACGATGACGATGACACCAAGGCAGAGGTGCTCAGCCTGGGCGCTACAGACTTCATCACCAAGCCCTTCGACACCGTAACCCTTAAAAACCGGGCGGCCGCCTATATCGGCTACAACCAAAAGCTGGCAGAGGTGGAAGAGAAGCTGGAGCACGACAAGCTGACCGGCCTGGCCAACAAGCAGTTTTTCTTTACACACGGTGAAAAAGATCTCTCCCTGGCGGTACGGCATGAGACAGAGCTGGCGGTCGTGCTGCTGGAGATTGACCACTTTATGGATATTATCAACGAC
>JALSJZ010000052.1 GCA_026989135.1 Sedimenticola sp.
GTGCTTTGAGTGCGGGGCATACCCACTATACCCCCGCATTGGGGCTGCCTGTGTTACGGCAGAGGATTGCTGCCTCCTATCAGTTGAATTATGGGGTTGCCGTTGAACCATCCCGGGTGCTGGTGACGCCGGGGTCATCAGGCGCTTTGCAGCTGGTGATGAGTGTGCTGATCAACCCCGGGGATGCGGTGTTGATGGCAGACCCCGGCTACCCCTGCAACCGGCATTTTGTGCGGCTGGTGGAGGGTGTTCCAATCAGCGTGCCGGTGGGATCCGGGACGGATTACCAGCTGACGGCGGATCTGGTGGATAGGGCATGGACGCCGCAAACCCGGGCGGTATTGGTGGCATCGCCCTCCAATCCAACAGGTACGTTGCTCTCGGCCAAGGCGCTGCGTGAGATCTATCAGGTGGTCAAGGCCAGGGGTGGGGTACTGATTGTCGATGAGATCTACCAGGGGTTGATCTACGACGGTGAGGGTTGCTCGGCACTCTCGATTGCAGATGATATTTTTGTGATCAACAGCTTTTCAAAGTTTTACGGTATGACAGGATGGCGGCTGGGGTGGGTGGTGGCACCTGCTGGGTATGTGGAGCCGATGGATCGCCTGGCGCAGAATATCTTTCTGGCGGCTTCAACCCTGTCACAGCATGCGGCATTGGAGGCTTTTTCGGAGGAGGTGGCGGCTATTTTGGAGGGGCGCCGCCGGGAGTATAGAGAGCGGCGGGACTACCTGTTGCCAGCTCTCCAGTTACTGGGGTTTGAGATTCCCGTAGTGCCTGGCGGGGCTTTTTATCTCTATGCCAGAAGCGGCCGGTTGACTCCGGATAGTTTCCAGTTTGCTCAAATGCTGCTCAACGAAGCCGGTGTGGCGGTAACACCGGGACGGGATTTTGGTGACCACAAACCTGAGCAGCATATCCGCTTTGCCTACACCACCTCTCTGGCAAATCTTCAAGAGGGTGTTGAGCGGATCAGACGCTTTCTGGATCAGTGATTCTCTTTTTGAAGCTGCTCATGCCAGTAGACAGTTGCGCCAGCTACAGCAGCAGGCATGGCCAGAAAATTCAGAACAGGAATCATCATCAGCAAAGTGGTGCTGCCGCCAAAACCAAGGGATGTCAGTCGGGCGGCTTTTAGGCGAATATGCTGCGTTTTAAAGTCCAGATTGTGGTTTGCCATGGGGTAGTCGGCATATTCCAGAGCCAGGAACCAGGCGTTAAAGAGCAACCACAGAAAGGGGGCGATAATATTTACGCCGGGTATTGCGAACAGTATCAGCAGTGGAATGACCCGAATTAGAAAATATCCCAGTTTTACAAGTTCAGATCTAAGAGCCGGTATCAGGTTTTTCATTATGCTGCCGCTAGCCTGCGCAGGTGATGAGCCAGATAATATCAGCTCAACCTGTTCGGCCAGTTGACTGTTGAATGGAGCCGCAATCAGGTTGGCCAGTACGGTGAAGCTGTAGACAATAACCAGTAGCATGGTGAGTGCAAAGAGTGGCCAGAGCAGCCAGCGCAGGAAGGCGAACCAGCTCTCTTCCGGCAGCAGCCAGTCGATCAGCTCCTGAAACTGGCTGATGCCAAACCAGGCCAGAAGAGAGAAGATGATGATATTTACCAGCAGTGGGATGAGGACAAAGCGGCGCAGACCTGGGCGCATAATAAGGCCAAATCCTCGTATCAGATAGCGTGCACCGGTGAGTGGGTTGTTTGGCATCTTGTTTCGGCTCCTCATCTACAGGTTATCAGGGTTGGTATTTTACCGTGCCAGCCGGTGTGTTGTCTTCTGGCAGGGATGATGCTGGGTGTGAAATCAGGGTCTCTTGCATCGGTTGCTAATGCGGTTAGTAATATAGTTGGCAGGCCAGTGGTCTTTAGACTAGAATGCGGTTGGTGATGCGTGAATTTAGGAAGAATTATCCTTAAAGTCATTGGATTAGGCGATATTCTTAATGAATTCTTAATAAATATATTTTGTATGTCTGGTCGGGCAATAGCTCAAATAGTTGTGTCGTTTTGCAGGTGAATGCCCCTGACCGGATTGTCAGTTACTTCAAAACTGGAAGAATGAGGGGGGAAGTCGTGAGAATCTATCACGTTGTTCACAAAGCTTATCCATGGTCTCTGTTGCTGCTGCTTATGCTCCTGGGGGCATGTTCAGCAAAATATCCACAACTGCCTACCACCACGGGCGATGCCCGTTTCTCAACGCAATACCTGATCGGACCCGGTGATACGGTCGAGATTTTTGTATGGCGGAACCCTGATGTCTCCACCTCTGTCCCGGTGCGACCTGATGGGCATCTGACTGCACCTCTTCTGGAAGATCTGCCCGCAGCGGGCAAAACACCAACCGAGCTGGCGCGCGAGATTGAGGAGAAACTCTCTACCTATCTGCGTGACCCTCTGGTGACCGTGATTGTAAATGGTTTTGTTGGAACCTATGACCAGCAGATCAGGATTGTTGGTGAAGCAGCAGAGCCGCAATCAATACTCTATCGTGACTCAATGACTGCGCTCGATGTTGTGATTGCAGTGGGTGGCATGACTGAGTTTGCAGATGCCAATAAAACCAGCATCATTCGTGTTGTTGATGGCAAGCAAAAACAGTTTACAGTGCGGCTGGATGATCTTATCCGTGATGGAGACATTACGGCCAATGTAGATATGCAGCCGGGCGATATCCTGATTATTCCTGAAGCATGGTTCTAGGAGCCTGTTTCACCTTCAAAGATATTACCTAAATCCTGCAAGTGCTCGCACTCACATAGCACAAGCTATTGATCTGTATAGCGATATGAAACTTTTCGGCCATCACAATAAGGGTGACACTCAAAGTTGTCATTCACTCTACGAATCAATATCTTACACTCTGCAAGCACGATCACTTGCAGGATTTAGGTATTAGATGATTTCGAATTATGCATGATTTAATTCGTCAGCTGGTTGTCTATATTCGCGGTATTTTGCGTTATCGCTGGTGGATGCTCAGTATTGCGTGGGTGGTCTGCATAGTGGGGTGGCTGGTTGTCGCCAATCTGCCCGATCAATACCGGGCATCTGCCAAGGTTTTCGTTGATACCAACTCCCTGCTGAAGCCGCTGCTGAGAGGGTTGGCAGTGCAGACCAATGAGCAGCACAGAATCAGGCTGATGACCAAAACCCTGTTGAGTCGCCCCAATCTGGAGAAGGTGACTCGTATGACCGATCTTGACCTGAAAGCGAAAACGTCGGAAGAGATGGAGCAGTTGCTGGATGGGTTGAAACGGGATATTGAGTTTAGAGGGGCGGGAGGTCGAAGGGACAATATGTATAGCATTGGCTATAGCAGTGAGGATCCTGAATTGGCAAAGCTCATTGTTAAGTCGCTCTTAACGATTTTTGTTGAAAGCAATCTGGGAGAGGCACGCAAAGATCAGGATACCGCGCACCAGTTTTTAGAGCAGCAGATTGAGGAGTATGAAGCCCGGTTGCTGGAAGCCGAGAATAATCTGACCGCATTCAAGCAGCAGAACATGGGGTTCATGTCGGGCAGTGCCGATGGGTATTATCAGCGGCTGGGTAGCATGAAGGATCAACTGCAGTCCGCAAACCTGCAACTGAAGATTCAACGTGACCGGATGAAGGTGCTTAAACAGCAGCTGGAAGGAGAGGTGCCAACATTTGGTTTGGTTCAACAGGACTATCTTAACAATCCCAGTGTCATTGCCGCCACCTCAGAGACCGAAAACCGAATAAAAAATCTAAACCTCAAATTGGATGAACTGTTGATCAGGTACACAGATCAACACCCTGACGTTACGGCTATACAGCAAACCATCAAGACATTAAAAGAGAAGCTGGCCAAAGATGAGGCGGATGCGATTAAAGCGGCCGAGGAGCAGGCTGCGCTAGAGCCAGACGCACCACCTCCGGTTGAGCTTGAGCGAAATGTGGTTTACCAGCAGATGAAGATGGCTTACTCGGCTGCAGAAGCTGAGGTGGCTGCAAAGCAAGCGGTCGTAAGCGAATATACACGTCGGATAAAGGAGCTGGAGTCAGCGGTAGACCGCGTGCTGAAGGTGGAGGCGGAAAAAGCACAACTGAATCGTGATTATTCGACCGTCAAAAAGAACTATACGGAGCTGGTTGCTCGCCTGGAATCAGCCCGCATGGCACGAAAGGTAGATACCCGAACGGATACGGTAAAATTCCGTGTGATTGAGCCGCCCAGGGTGCCGCATGAGCCATCAGGCCCCAACCGTATCCTTTTAAGCAGCGGAGTCTTTGCTGTTGGGCTGGGGCTGGGTCTGGCACTGGCGTTTCTGATGTCACAATTGCGCCCCACCTTTGATGATCGCCGTATCATGGGTGAAATCACCGGGCTGCCCGTATTGGGCAGCGTTGATATGGT
>JALSJZ010000053.1 GCA_026989135.1 Sedimenticola sp.
CTGGCATGCGACCCGGTTTACAAACACCACAGGGCAAGATACCTCGCTATTATCTATATAGAAGATGATTTACCAGTACTTAAAACTCAGCAACCATTCGCCACACCTGCAATTTAAAGCCAACTCTCTTAGTTACACTTAAGCACTACAATCAAATTCAGAACAAACGGTATCACCGGGAGGCAAAACAGAAAAATGATGCAGATCAATTTCCACCGCTTTGTAGGTGAATTATTACGCTATTTTTTTAACGGAAGAGATTTTGTAATTACTTGATTGTTATACTTATATATTTAATTGGCTACTGCATCCATTTATATACTTGAGTGTTTTTGTAATGTAATAAACCAACCATTTTACTTATGTATTTTTGTTTTTTTATGACCGATTTCTGCATGCCATTTCAGGAAGAGTCTGCCTGTCTATTTTTTCAGTACCCAAGGCCTAATAGCTGGCCAAACCAGTGGGAGACTGCACCTGCTCCCAACAAGCCCCATGCTGTTGCGCGTAGCAAACAGTTTTTTTGTTTTATTTAGCTCAGCAGGGCGTTGATAGCTCTGGAGGCTGCCCGAGAATAGAAATCACAATGAGGAAAAGCTGGATTTGGCCAGATTCTTCCATTATTTGAGGTGAATATTGAGTGGGTAGCCCTGCTATTCTTTAGACAGCAGAGAACACAGGGGTCACGGAGCTATCTTTTGGGTCTATGCCATATCGAGTAGATAACGAATTGACACAGGCCAGCCTCCACTCACCATGGTCTCTATTCTCGGACAGCCTCTCATCAAACAAAAACCTGGAAGTGGAACCTCCAAAAGCAAAAATTATTTGCTGTGCGGCAGCGCACCGCTCACAGGGCGGATTAGGTTGCTCTTCACCTGGGGCTACTTGCTTTAACACATCTTTACGCAAACACCCATCTTACGCCGCATCGACCTTCGCTGCTGGCCCCTTTTCGTACTCCTCCAGGAAGCCGATCAGCTCTTCGCGCAGCTTGTAGTAATCAGGGTGCTCCAGCAGCGTGGTGCGGGTACGTGGACGTGGTAGGGGTACGTCCATGATCCTGCCGACCCGGGCGTTGGGGCCGTTGGTCATCATCACCACCCGATCTCCCATCAGGATCGCTTCATCCACATCGTGGGTAACCAACACGGCGGTGACATGGGTGCGCTCCCACACCTCCATCAGCACCTCTTGCAGATCCCAGCGAGTGAGGGAATCGAGCATGCCGAAGGGCTCATCCAGCAACAATAGCTTTGGTGAGAGGGCGAAGGCGCGAGCGATACCGACCCGCTGCCGCATGCCGTTGGACATCTCGGCAGCCAGTTTGTGGATCGAGTTGCCAAGCCCGACCCGGTTGAGGTAGTACTCAATGATATCTTTGCGCTCCCCCTTAGAGGCGTGAGGATAAACCCTTTCCACCCCCAGAGAGACGTTGTCATAAGCCGTGAGCCAGGGGAAGAGGCTCGGAGCCTGGAAGACGACGCCACGATCAGGGCCGGCTGTGACCACCTCCTTGCCATCGAGGATGATGCCGCCGCTGGTGACCTCATTCAGCCCCGCTGTCATGGAGAGTACGGTGGATTTACCGCAGCCGGAGTGGCCAATCAGAGAGATGAACTCCCCTTTCTTCATCTGGAGTTCAAAATCCTCCACCACAGTCAAGGGCCCCTTGGGGGTTGGGTAAACCTTGCAGAGCTGAGAGAACTCCAGATAGCGCTCGTGGCCTAAATCAGCGCTGACATCCTTGACCTCTTTTGGTATCTCCTTGTGGGGGTTTTTCGGATCAAAGCCGGCGGCGGTGTTGGGGCGCACGTTCGGCAGCTCAGTCACCGCATTGTCATCTATCGAGGCGTGATGGATGCCGATATCCATCAGATATTTGGTAATGTCATGGCGCAGCTGCTTGAACTCCTCGTTGTGGTTCATCTCTGCACGATTGCGGGTGCGGGGGATATTGACCCGAAAGTCCGGACCCAGGGTGGCATTGGGGCCGGGGTTGAGCGGGATTATGCGGTCGGCCAGCAGGATCGCCTCGTCTACGTCATTGGTGATTAGAACCACCGTCTTTTGATCCTGCTCCCAGATCTGCTCGATCTCATCCTGGAGCTTGGCGCGAGTCAGCGCATCCAGGGCACCCAGGGGTTCATCCAGCAGCATAATATCCGGGTTGATGGCAAGCGCCCGAGCCACCGCCACCCGCTGGCGCATACCACCGGATAGCTCTGCCGGGCGCTGGTGGGCGGCATGAGACAACCCAACCATATTGATATATGTTTCCACATGGGCCCTGCGTTTCGCTGCTGACCACTTGGAAAAGATGGTATCCACGCCCAAGGCGATGTTGCCATACACCGTCAACCAGGGCATCAGTGAGTAGCTCTGAAAGATCACGCCACGGTCAGCGCCAGGGCCGGTGATGGGCTTGCCCTCCTTCAACACCTCACCACTATCAGCTTCAATCAGCCCGGCGATGATGGAGATAAGGGTGGTCTTACCACTGCCGGAGAAGCCGACGATGGCAACGAACTCACCCTCTTCGATATGCAGATTGAGATCCTTCAGTACCGGCGTCACGTTCGCACCAGAGCCATAGGACTTACAGACGTTGTTCAATTCCAGATGAGCCATGATTGAATTCCTCTGCTCAACGCTGATCAGTGAAGGTGACGAGCTGCTGCAGCGTCAGCATGGCACGATCCAACAGGAAGCCGATGAAGCCGATGGTGAAGACCGCCACCATGATACGCCCCAACGAGTGGGAGCTGCCATTCTGAAACTCATCCCAGACAAATTTACCTAGGCCAGGGTTCTGGGCCAGCATCTCGGCAGCAATCAGCACCATCCAACCGACGCCCAGCGACAGCCGCATGCCGGTGAAAATCAGTGGCAACGATGATGGCAATACAACCTTGGTCACCTTGGTCCACCAGCTGAGCTGCAACACCTTGGCGACGTTCATCAGATCCTTGTCAATGGAGGCGACCCCTACGGCAGTGTTGATCAACGTCGGCCAGAGCGAACAGAGCGTCACGGTGATAGCCGAGGTGAGAAACGCCTTCTCAAACCAACTGTCGTCGGTAACCACGTAAGTGGCACTGACGATCAGGGTAACAATGGGCAACCAGGCCAGGGGTGAGACCGGCTTAAAGATCTGGATCAACGGATTCAATGCCGTCTGGAAGGTATTGCTCAGACCGCACAGGATACCCAGCGGCACCGCAAAGATGGTCGCCAGACCGAAGCCGAAGAAGACTGTCCAGAGGCTGGTGACGATCTGATCCAGATAGGTTGGCTTGCCGGTCCAGTCACGGATCTTTACCTTGGCATCGGGGTTTTTTTCCAGCTTTTTGACGTTACGCTGCTCCTGCCGCTCAAAAAAAGCCTGTGCTTTCTCACGCTCATGGTAGTGCTCTTCAAGCAGTCCTTTCGCCTCCTCCACCACTTGAGCCGGCCCAGGAATCGCCCCTAAACTGGTCTTGACCTGAGTTGCTGAGACATCCCAGAGAAAGAGAAAGACAACAAAGGCAAGCATTGGAATGCCGATCATCGTCCACATGCTCTTGAACTGCTCTTTCGGATCTTCGCCCGTTGCTAACCTAACAAAGGGGATGAACCAGGTGAGGCCTGAAATTTCAAAAAAGTGTATTAATCGGTTAACCATGGTGGGTTCCTGTTTAATCTGCTTATATTTTTAAAGTCGAAAAGATAGTCTGGTAATAACGCTATCGTTTTGAGCCGCTCCCAGCATTCTGCCAATCTGATTGCAAAATGAAAACGGTATTACCAGATGATCCTCTTGGGATTCCGCCCTCCATCACCATGATGAAGGGCGGTTCCCTGGTTACATGCAGCTGTTACTAGCTTCAGCTTGAGGCTAGACCTCATTAAACCTTATCGTCACCCTTGAGTCCGATGGGGAACTGCTTCAGGTAATCATTGGGCTTAGTGCCATCAAAGGTAATATCATCGATGAACTCGCTCTGGGGCGGTTTGAAGCCACTCTCATTATCCAGATCCGGAAATTCAGATGCCTTGGCGTGACCCTCCTTGATCAACTCCTTGGCAGCGATGGCATAGATATCCGGACGGTAGACCTTCTTGGCCACATCCATATACCAGCTGTCCGGCTTACCTTCGGCGATCTGACCCCAGCGGCGCATCTGGGTAAGGTACCAGACAGCATCTGAATAGTAGGGGTAGGTGGCGTTGTAGCGAAAGAAGACATTGAAGTCCGGCAGTGAACGCTTATCGCCTCTCTCGTACTCGAAGGTTCCAGTCATGGAGTTGGCGATCACCTTGTAATCAGCACCTACATAACCGCTCTGGGATATGATTCTGGTGGCTTCCTCGCGGTTGGCGAGGCCACCC
>JALSJZ010000054.1 GCA_026989135.1 Sedimenticola sp.
CTTACCAATATTCTGCTCCCGCCTGAAAAACCTGGCAGGAAGGTTATGGCCTTTTGGCCAAAATAACACCCTGGGGTGGGTCAAAATTATTGGCCGTAGGTGGGTCAGTTTAATTGGCCATTAACAAAGGGAAACGAAAACCAAAGAAATGAGCCATAATCGGCTCGAATAGACAGGTCAAAATTCAGTGCAAATACTGGGGCACTTTTGGATGCAAATTAACATGATCCTGTGCCACCAGAAGACCGTCCGAGAACCCGGCTTTTTGCACATTGAGGGTTTTTAACTTATTGAATTATGAGAGGCTGATATTTGATTAAATCGCAATTTTACCTATTCTCGGACGGTCTTCTGGCGCATGACATCAAATTATGACAATAGAGCTGTACTGCGCACGTCCGTCAAATGAGAACAATTCGCATTTACATTCGTATTCAGTTGTTTTATGATCGTCGCCCATCAAGATTGTTTTTTGGGAACGGCTCTATGAATTACTGGATAAAACTGGGAATACCGGTGCTGATGCTGACTCTGTTGTCTGCCCCTGTGCTGGCAGTTGAAGAGGTCAATGTCTACTCTGCGCGCAAAGAGGCGCTTATCAAGCCACTGCTGGAGAGGTTTACCCAACAGACCGGGATCAAGGTGAATCTGCTTACCGGCAAGGCAAAAACCCTGCTGAAACGGCTACAGAGTGAAGGGCGCAATACGCCTGCTGATATGTTGTTGACAGTCGATGCGGGCAATCTGCATGCCGCCACGGCTGCGGGTCTGCTGCAGCCTGTTGACAGCGCCCCTCTGAAGGCGGTTGTGCCACAAAACCTGCGTGATCCCGATGACCGCTGGTATGCGCTCTCCACCCGCTCACGGGTTATCGTCTATAGCAAAGAGCGGGTCAAGGCAGCTGAGCTCTCGACCTATGAGGATCTGGCAGATCCAAAGTGGAAGGGGCGGCTCTGTATCCGCTCATCCAGTAATATCTATAACCAATCACTTTTGGCATCGCTGATCCTTCATAATGGGGCAGAACAGGCTGAAGCGTGGGCCAGGGGGGTTGTGGCCAATATGGCGCAGCCGCCAAAAGGCAATGATCGTGCGCAGGTCAAGGCGGTGGCTGTCGGCATCTGTGATGTTGCCATCATCAACACCTATTATATGGGGGTGATGCTGAAAAAGGATGATCGCCAGAAAAAGGCCGCCTCGCAGGTTGCTGTCTTCTTTCCCAATCAGGAGGGTCGCGGTGCCCATATCAACATCAGTGGCGCTGGCATTGTCAAAGCTGCGAAGCATAGAGAGAATGCGATCAAACTGTTGGAGTTTTTGGTTAGCGATGAGGCGCAGTTGTGGTATGCCAAGGCGAATCATGAATACCCCGTCAAGGCGGGCATTCCCGTCAGTGATATTGTGATGGCCTGGGGCTACCCCTTTAAACAGGATGCGCTCAATGTGAGTGAATTGGGCAAATATAACGCTGAGGCGGTAAAGGTGTTTGACCGGGCTGGCTGGAAATAGCCCGCTATAGCACCACACCAGGGCGCGGAGAGAACCTGTTCTCTCTGCGCCCTGGTGCGTTTACAATCTAACGCCATGCAGCAATCAACCACAGGTCATTTGGCTCCACCTCGCTTTAGTTTCCGCCGTCCCTCTGGCTGGACGCTGAGTGCGGCGTTTGTTGCGCTGATTATTGCAACACCTATCCTGACGGTTCTGGGTTTTCTGTTTTACCCCAGTGGTGACACCTGGCAGCACCTGGTCGATACGGTTCTGGCCGACTATGTCAGCAACTCGTTGCTGTTGATGCTGGGGGTTGCTGTGGGGGCGGGCAGCATCGGTATCTGTACTGCCTGGCTTACCAGCATGTACAGCTTTCCCGGCCGTTCGCTCTTTATCTGGTCACTGCTGTTGCCCCTGGCCATGCCGGCCTACATCATTGCATTCACCTATACCGGAATGTTTGAGGTGGCCGGCCCGGTGCAGGAGTGGATCAGGGAGAGTTTCAATCTGCGCTACGGTGAATACTGGTTTCCAGAGATCCGTTCACTGGGCGGTGCTATCAGTATGCTGTCACTGGTGCTCTACCCCTATGTCTACCTGCTGGCGCGCTCGGCATTTCTGGATCAATCGGTCTGCGCGCTGGAGGCCAGCCGCACCCTGGGATGCGGCCCCTGGCGCAGCTTCTTTTTTGTCGCCCTGCCACTGGCACGTCCGGCGATTGTTACCGGGCTTTCACTCGCCCTGATGGAGACGCTGGCAGACTACGGTACAGTGCAATATTTTGGCATCAGCACCTTCACCACCGGCATCTTTCGCACCTGGTTCGGGCTGGACGATAGCGTGGCGGCTGCCCAGCTCTCCGGTCTGCTGATGACCTTTGTCTTTGTTCTGATTCTGTTGGAGCGCTGGTCGCGTCGGCAGGCACGTTTTTACCACGCCACCAATCGTTACCAGACCTTGCCCAATATCAGGCTATCCCCACTGATGGGCTGGATGGCGGCATTCATCTGCCTGCTGCCGCTCTTTTTTGGTTTCCTGCTGCCGGTTGGGCAGCTGGCTCAATGGGCGCTCATGACCTTTGGTGAGATGGTTGATGACGGTTTCTATGAATTAATGCTGAACAGTTTTCTGCTGGCCGGTGTTGCCGCTGTGCTGACGCTGATCCCGGCGCTGATATTGGGTTACGGCAACCGCAACCATGCTACCCCGCTCTCCCGTTTTCTGGTGCGGCTCTCGGCTATGGGGTATGCCATTCCTGGTACTGTTATCGCCATTGGTGTGCTTATCCCGTTTGGTGCGCTGGATAACAGTATTGATGGCTGGATGCTGGAGCATTTCAACATCAGCACTGGTCTTATATTCAGTGGAACCGTTTTTATTCTGCTGTTTGCCTACATGGTGAGGTTCTTCACCATTTCACTCAATACCATAGAGTCCGGTCTGGCTAAGATCAGGCCTTCGCTGGATGAGTCTGCCAAAACAATGGGGTATGGCGGTTTTGATATACTGCGCCGTGTGCATCTGCCTATCATGAAAGGCAGCCTGCTGACGGCGCTGATCATCGTCTTCGTTGATGTATTGAAAGAGCTGCCCGCCACCCTGGTGCTGCGGCCATTCAACTTCAATACGCTGGCGGTGCGCGCCTTTGAGCTGGCCTCTGACGAGCGCCTGGCAGATGCATCAACTGCTGCCATTGCTATTGTGTGTGTGAGTATTATTCCTGTAATTTTACTCAGTCGAACCATTGCCCACTCCCGAGCCGGTCAATCCTGATGACTACAGCACTACAACTTAATAAAGTCTCCGTCCAGCTGGGTGGTCAAACCATCGTAAGTGATATCAGCCTGGAGCTGAAGCCAGGTGAGATCGGTTGTCTGCTCGGGCACAGCGGCTGCGGAAAAACCACGCTGCTCAGAGCTATTGCGGGTTTTGAGCAACCTGCCTCGGGCGAGATACGGCTGCACGGAAAGCAGATCGCCAGCCCACATACCATGTTGCCGACAGAGCAACGAAACGTGGGCATGGTGTTTCAGGATCTGGCGCTTTTTCCGCATCTGACCGTGGGTCAGAATATCGCCTTTGGTATGCGCCGTTGCAGCAAAGAGGAGATCCGCCAACGCACCCAGGCTCTGCTGGAGCTGGTTGGGCTGCCAGACCTGACCAAGCAGTATCCGCATCAACTCTCCGGTGGACAGCAGCAGCGTATCGCGCTGGCGCGTGCCATGGCTCCCCGCCCTGATCTATTGCTGCTTGATGAGCCTTTCAGCAGCCAGGATGCCGAGCGACGGGAACAGCTGGCCAGAGAGGTGGGTGAAATATTGCGTGAAGATGGCATCACCGCCATGCTGGTCACCCATGACCAGCATGAAGCCTTTGCCATGGCCGACAGCATCGGCGTCATCAGCCGTGGCCATCTATTGCAGTGGGACAGCCCCTACGATCTTTACCACTGCCCAAACTCAAGAGCAGTTGCGGACTTTATCGGGCAGGGCGTGCTGGTTAAAGGTACAGTGCTTGAGGCAGACAGGCTACAGACTGAACTGGGTGAGGTTTGTGGTGATTTTTCGCAATCTTTTCCTGCGGGTACAGAGGTCGACCTTTTGGTTCGGCCGGACGATATTATTCATGATGACCACAGTGATAATTTTGGCTGTGTAATCCAAAAGGCCTTTCGTGGTGCTGAATATATGTACACGTTGCGTCTATCCTGTCGCACAGATGTGCTCTGCCTTGCTCCCAGCCACCATGATCACAAAATAGGCGAGAAGATTGGCATCCGGCTGGAGTTGGATCATCTGGTGATATTTCAGCGAGCCTGATCCAGCTTTCTTGTTTCAGAGATAAACAGCACGAAGGGGAATCTGCGCTGTAACCCTTTGCTATAAAAATTTCTCATCAGCGTGCCATTAGGGTAGCCAATGCGATCCCCCACTTTCAGCTCTTTTGCCGGGGCTGCCAGCCATATTACATTGTTATTATCTTCACGCACCTGTAGATAGCTGTAGAGCTTTTGCTTGAAGTGCTGAAGAATAACCCCCTCATGTGGCAATGGTGGTTTATGCTGCTCACGCAGATCGCTGACTGCTTTGTGTTGTGCCACCTCTGCGGCGGTTCCCCAATATCCGATGTCGCCGCTGTTATTGAAGCCGGCATAAAAGACATCGCGCAGATAGGCTCGCCCATCGCCACCACCCAGCAGATAGATATTGCCATTGATAACCGCTGCACTGGCACCACCTGTAACGGTGGGGATCGGGGTGGTGTATTCCCAATTGGAGAGCCTGCCCTCTTTCAGGATCTTTGAGCGCTCCACAGTGTTGAGGTGGGTCGCCCCGGTGAGCCCACCAATCGCATAGATATAGCCATCATGGGTTGCGGTTGCCAGTGCATAGCGCCCCGTCTGCAGGGGTGAGGTTTTTTTCCACGGGAGAAAAAAGCCCTCTGCATCTGTTTTGCTCCAGCTGACATCGGTAATCCCTGCGCCACCGACCTTGCTGTGGCCGCCGATATTGTAGATGCCCTTATCCATTTTTATCCGGCCATGAACATAACGTGCCACAAGCATGCGGTCATTGGATACCAGCCACTCACCCACGGTGCCATCCGGGTTTATCTCTGCCTGCTCAATCGTATCCAGTAAAATACCGCCATATCCACCAAAGGCGTAGAGGGTCTCTCCAATCACCGCCAGCTTTACACAGCGCCGGGGAATATTCATGATGGATTGTTCTACCGTCCATCTGCCCAGCGTGCCATCATCTCTTATCTCTGCCCGTTCAACCGTTGCCAGCAGCTCTTTGCCATTTTGGCCACGGCCACCGCCCACGGCATACAGATAGTTTCCATGCTGTACAACAGAAAAATAGCCGCGCTCAATATTCAGGCTGGGGCCTGGCTGCCAGCTTGAGAGGGAACCGTCAGGGTTGATGCGTGCATATTCTGATGTTTTAAGGTAGGCCGGACGCGGCTTTGCCCCTGCGGGTAAAGGCTTATCCTCCAGCCCCAAACCACCGATCATGTAAATATATTCAGTGGAGTGGTAGATGGCGGCACCTGTGCGCGCTTCCTGCATGGGTGCAGCTGCTTTCCAGCCAGCAATCCAGTGGTTTTTTTTGCGGGCAGGTTGCTCTGCCTCGCCACTCAACACAACAGGGGGCAGCATGAGAGTTGAGCTGAAGATCAAAATATAGATAGGGTACAAAAAAAATCTATTCGCCATAACGTCTCTGGTCTCTGTTTTTGTTGTTATAGATCTACTCATTATGGTTTGTCACACTCAATTGCTCTCTCTTCAATGGCGACAGTCTGAATCGTTACAATCCAAAATCAGTATTTTTTCTTGTCACTGATTTTATAGCCCTCCCGGTCAGGTTTCCATCCCCATGCGTAGGATTGAAGATTGCGAATGGCTGCCCACAATGCGTCATCATACGACTTCTCACTGAATCCACAGCCATAGCTGGTTCTGTCCCACCCCCGTGTGCTCTTGTAATCACTCTTGATGATGATTACATAGGCGTGCTCCAATACCGTTGTGGCCTGTGGGAAGAGATATTTGTATCCTCGCTGGCGCAGTTTCTCCTTTGCCTGGATCAGAGCTGCTTCAGCTGACTCGGATGAGTGCGTCCACTCAATCGCCTTGGAGTTGCCTTTATCCTTGGCGACCACACAGGCTGCACCGGCCATTGCATCTCCAAAGAGTAGCAGCAGGAGCAAGCCAATAAGTGGTGTGGGCAGGTTACAGGTCTTCACAAACAGCTCCCATTTTAACAAATATACTCAGAAGGATGGCGTCGAAAAAGGATTCCAACTATCCTTAGCAGTATAGGAGTTATCACAGATGAATTCACAACAAGAACAGCTGCTTTTTTCCCAGGTTCATATTGATGCGGCGCGCAATGCCACGGATGACTTTAATGCCTTTCATGATCCCTACAAATGGGAGGCCATCCAGGGTAACCCCTTTGGATCACCTATTGCATTGGGGTTTCAGCTGGAGGCGCTGATCGAATCGAAAATCAAGCAGTTTCGTGAAGTGCATCATGAGACGGAGCTGCTTGCAGAACATAACCTGCACTTCTCTAATTTCCAGATCTCATTCGCCGATGTGGTGCAGCCCGAAGAGCCATTTGAGATCACCATCAAACCCACCGCCAACAGCATTGAAAGCAGGGGGCAGATCGGTAATCGTGTCATTATCCGAAAGGGGCGTCGACTGGTGGTGATGGGGTATCAGCGGGAATCACAGGAGCCGCTGATCTGCCCGGAGGCCGATTTTTCAGCCCTTGGTAATCTACGCACTGCCGGTGACCGCAGCCATATAATGGATGGACGCTATTTTTTGAAACGAAAATTCATGAATACCAGTAATGGCAAAAACTTTCTGGTGGGTTCTTTGGTCGACCAGCATATCTACTTTGATGAGCTGGAGGATCGGGTTGAGTTCCCCGGCATGTTTCCTGTCGCCTTGCTCTCTTGTGCCCTGCTCGAAAAGGTCAAACAGGAGGGGCACGATTTTCTTGGCAAGCCCATGGTGTATACCCGACATGCCATATCAATAGATCGCAGACGCCTCTCGACGCTGCGCAGCAATGATGTCCTGCACATGCTGGTTCAAAACCCCGAAGCCGTGCCACCAGAGAAAGGATTGGGCAAACTGGATATTCCACAGACCGCCTATAACTGTTTTGGCCTCGTCCAGGACAATCAGGTTCTCTATCGCGCCAGGGTTCATATGGCGCTGCTGAAGGATGTGGTGAATACCTCCAAGGCAGCTTGATACGCCTGCCAGATTCCCGTGGAACAAATAGTGGGGCGCCATTTTGTGGCGTGTTACCATTCGATGCTTTTTTATTATTAGATTCTGGAGATAAGTATGGCTGTGTGGAGTTTTAGCAATCGATCATCGGCGGCTGTCGTGTCGGCTATCCTGGTACTGGCGATCTTGAGCGGCTGCGGGCAGGCGCCCGAAGAGAGCAAAGAAGAGAAGGATGATCTGGCTACGGTTACAGCGCCAGGGGTTATCACAGGTGATGAGACATTGCCTGCGGGTCACCCCCCCATTGAAGGGCTGCAAACCCCTGCCCCATCTGATGCTGGCGCTGCACTGCCGCCAGGCCATGCCTCTATGTTAGAGGCGTTAGAGGTTGAAGATGAAATTGCAGCAGGTACCCGCCCGGATGATGAACCAGAGCATCCACCAAGCTCAGGAAAAGAACTCGCGGTGGCCATACCGGACAGCGTGAAAGGGAGCTGGTCTGCCGTACAGCTGTCACTCTCTTTGGCAGATGGCACAACGAAAGAGATTCGTGCCATTTTGGGTGAGGAAACTCAACTGCCAGATCCTGGTCTAACGGTGCGGGCAGAGATCTTTTTACCGGCCTATATCAGTGATTTTGAAACCATCAAAAGCGCATCGAATGAGTTGACAAATCCAGCGGTAAAAGTGCGCCTGTTCAAAGACCAAAAAGCCGTTGCGGTGGGGTGGCTGTTCCAGAATTTTCCAGAATTTAACAGCTTCAAAAGCGAATTGGCAACCTTTCAGCTGTTATCTGCCGAAGCAGCTGAGAACGATTAGCAACCTATAGTGTGGTGTAAATCCTGATGAAGAGTTGTGATACGAAAAGAGCTTATCCAAAGCGACTGTTTTTGCTCTGCATGCTGCTGTTGCTTGCATTTCCAGCAGTGGCAGAGAGTGAAAAAAAGCTGCCTTTCGACCTGAAGCGTGAGGTGCTGACAGCCCGGCTAGAGAATGCATTGATCGCCAATGATATTAACAGCATCAGGCGTAATCTGATTGACCGCAGGTTTTCACCTCTGCATGCCATGCCGACCTATAGAGAGCTTCTGCTATGGAGCATTCAAGCAGCAGAAGATGCCCCCTATTGGAAGGACATTGTGGCACTGGTGCGTGAAGGGATGGTGGCAATAATACGTGACTCTGGCATGGGGCTACCGTTAAAAGGCTGGGCGGGCAAAGGAGAACCGATCAGCATAATCTACCTGAACAGTGTCCCGGCCTATAAACAGGTACCTGATTTTAATGATTTGAACACGCTGAAATGGCGGGGTGATCTGTTTGAAAAGGTGGTTACACCCGGCTCAATAGGGCTCTCATTGGGCGCAAAAGCGCTGATGATCACGGTTGATCGGTCGCAGCCAGGCAAAGAGTATGCCCCTATGATATTGGCTTCCGCACTACAGGAGCTGGACATCCTGACCCAGCAGCTTTTTCTGAAAAAACGGCTGGTCTCAGAATCAGAGAGCCTGCAAACGGCAGCGGGTGAAAAGAAGATACAGGGCAGAGAGAGTGAGCGTGGTGTAAAGATGTTGCTGGCACCCATCCCCAAGGCATTGGGTGCACCGGCTGGAAAAAAGGTGTTAAAGGATGCATTGGGGCCTGTTGATAAAGGGGCGTATGTACCAGACCACCTTAAGCTGCCTGTGGATCAAAAGGGTTGGGAGGTGGAGATGGATGTGAGCAACCTCTCCTCCCAGGCGGCTCTACTGGAGGGGTTGCTCTACCTGCATGAGCTGTTGGCCAATGAGGTGTTGATAGAGCCCTTGATGCGCGACGGGGCGCTGGAGGGGCGTAAATTAAGCGATTGGCGCAGGCTGACACGCCGCGCAATAGATGTCGTTTTTGGCACGATTACAACACAGCATTTTGATTCTGTGACAGGAAGTTTTGTGGGCAGTTACCAGCCAGGTAAAGGAGCCAACAATCGCATCAGAATTGCGGATGCCAGCCGTGTGATCAACGTATTGGAGAAACTTGCCTCCACCTTCCCAAAAGAGGCCGGCCTGCAGAAACAGGTGCGAAATTATATCCTTTCCCAGGTGGCCTTCATCGTAAAATCACAGGGGGAAAAGAGTGATATACCCCGTGGTTATATGTTGAAAAATGGTGCGCATATCAGGGGGTTGATGCGGGAGTTTGCCAATGCGCTCTCCTATGTGTCCATCATGCTTGCAGCGGAAAAAATCACCCATGATGGACGTTATCAGGAGATGGCGGTAAAACAGTTTGAGATGGCGCACAAGGTGTTCTGGTCTGAAGTGGCTCAGGTATATCGCCTGTCAGCGGGCCTTAAGGTCTCAACCTATACGGGGGTCTCTTTTGCGATGGTGATGGAGTGGCTGCGGAGAATGGATGCCATGACGTCTACGGTCATTGATGCGAATGAGCATGCGAAAAACCACATTGAGGTGGTTTTGAAGGATTCGGGGCTGTTACAAAGTGAAGGGCCGGCAACCGGCGAGGTGCATCCACCAGAGTATTATCTTGAAAATGAGATGGATGAGCTATATCTCCGCCTGAAAGATGGCGGTGTGGAAAAACTTGCGGCATCCATTGAGGCGTTTGTGGATCACGTGAGTGACCAGGATGGAGATGGCATATTGGGTGCCCGTTTCTCAGGTTATAAAACAGGTGGCGCACCGGTTATTACGATGCAGGTAGGAGTGACGACACCAATCTATGCTGGTGCCGGCACGGGGCGCGAGGGCGAGCTACGGCGAAACTACGGCTTCTAAATGTGCGCAGCTAAGGTGCGCCTTTTTTGCTACTGAATAGAGGGTGTTGGATGAGATATATATTATCTATAGTGCTTGTGCTGGCTGTAGCCTGGAGCGGTATATCCATAGCCGGAACCAGCAGTGTGTTTGGTAATGTGTCAAAAGGTAAGGTCTATTTTTCAACACGTTGTGCCATGTGTCATGGGGAGGATGGTCGCGGCAACGATGGGATGGCACCGGACTTCTCTGTTGAGTGGGACAGATTGACCAAGTCAGACAGTGATCTGGCCGCCAATATCCGTGCGGTGTATCGGGATCCAACCCGTGACAGGCATTATAATGCAGGCGACTGCCCCCGCCACCCCACCATATCGGATGATGATATGGAGGATATCCTGGCCTTTTTGCGCCAGCTGGCCGAGGGCGATGGCGGGATGCAGGATTCACCGGGCGATTTTTTTGATAATCCACCCGATGATTTTGACCGGAAAGAGCGTGGCTTTGGACAGCACGACGGGTTTGAGCAGGATGATGGCTTTTTTGACAAGTGACCGGCGGGATGGATGCGTCCCGTTTCCAGGCTAATCCGCTGATGACCTCTCTTCACCGCCAAAAGCATCCATCATTGAGGGAATAAAGCGGGATAGCTCCAAGGTCATCAGGGCAAAGTCAGCATCAAAGCGGCTGGCTTCGTCTGCGGCCTCATCTGCGGCACGCTCTTGTATAATATCGGTAAAACGCAGGCGCTTTACCGAGAGGTCATCACACAGCAGACAAGTAAGGCGCTCATGCCACGCTATGGCCAGCTTTGTGGCCTGCTTACCTGCCTTTAGATGGGTCTGAATCTCATCGGATAGCAGATCCTGCTTAGTACAGCGGACGACAGCCCCCTCTGCGCTGGGGTCACGCAGCTCACACTGATCCTCAATGGCATATCCCGCAGGCAGATCCAGACCGTTTAACCAGTGGGTCAAGATACTTGCCGGGGCACTGTGTACCGTGGGCGGGACAGCCGGCAGCGTCCCCAGCGTCTCGCGCAGCAGTGACACCAGCTCTTCCGCCTTCGATGCGCTGGAGGCATCGACAACCAGCCAGCCCCCTTTGGCATCAATGTAGGCATAGGTGCGGCTGGATTTGCTAAAGGCCTTTGGCAGCAGCTCTACCAATATCCCCTGGCGCAGCTCCTCCCGTTCATTGCGGCGCACGGTGCGAGCCTGCTCATCTTCTATGACGGCCACTTTTTCAGCCAAAATCTCCTGCACAACGGTGGCAGGCAGTACCTTCTCCTCTTTGCGGGTGCAAATCATAATGTAGCCATTCGCGGCATGAGTGAGCAGTTCACTGTGACGCCCCAACGGTGCTGTCCAGCCATACGTTGATGGCTCCAGCCCCGCGCAGGGACGGGATGCTTTCTCTGACAGCTGCTCATGTAGCGCCTCTGGTGAGAGATCAAAGGGTTTGGTAAGACGATACAGACGCAGGTTTTTGAACCACATGAAAGGCAGATCCTGGAAGAAAAACGGGCAGGGATTATGGCTGAAATTCTGCTATTTGTCAGGAAGAAATGTTGCCGGGCGTAGCGGAACAGGAGGCAGAGGCAGGCGGAGCAGGGTCGCGCCTGGATCGGCATAAATATGGGAATAAATCAAGTTACTAAGCTGTATACTGAGGTACTTGCAAAACTCTTGAGACTGCTCTTGGCAAGGCAAAAATTTGCTAAAAAGCGGAGTTTACACGCAGTAAATGAGCATTTTGAGCCGATTTTTAACGCCGCCAAGGGTTGTCTCAAGAGTTTTGCAAGTACCTCTACTGAAATGGTGATTAATGGTTCATTGATACCTAAATTCGTATCCTCAAGAGTTTGTGCTATGCACTGCCATGAAGGTGTGGATTCAGGTGATAGTGGTTTATGGTGCTCTTATAATGATTAGGCTATTTAAAAAACCCACCTCATGGCGCCTTGGTGTGGCAATGGCAGTCATCACGATCCTGGCATCGATTGGGATGTTGAGCTCTGTTTATACCGCTGAAACTGTCCGTGGTGATGCCGGTGCAATCAACCAGGCTGGTGCCTTGCGCATGCAGTCCTATCGCATCCTCTCGGCAATTGATTTAGATCAGGATGTCAGTATTAAAAATGTCTCAATAGCGCGAGCCATTGAGGCAGAGCTGCTTGAATTTGACTACCGTCTCACACTCCCCTCGCTTATTGAGATGCTTTCGACCAACTTTGAACTTGCTCAACAGGTTGAATACAGGCGTTTGAGCCAAAGGTGGAACAATGAAATCAAGCCCATATTTTTAGCCTATGCGGCATCGCGCAGCCCTATAGGGGTCACACAAACGCAGCAAACAGGTGGCATGCTGGGTCAACGCAGCAATATCAGACAAAAGCACCTCTCACTGGTCAATAATTTTGTTGTAGATATTGATAGCTTTGTAACCATACTGGAAGAGGCGTCGGAAGCAAAGATCATGAACCTTAAACTGGTGATGATTACTGCTCTTGCTTTAATGCTGTGTGCCGTACTGTTTACCATATATTTGGTTACCACAAGGGTGTTGGAACCACTGGATCGGCTATTGGTTTGTGCCAATAGCGCAAGACGGGGCGATTTTTCTGTTAGAACCCAGTACACAGCCGGTGATGAATTAGGGCAGTTAGGGGCTGCTTTTAATGTAATGTCTGAAGATCTTTCCAAGATGTATGCAAATCTGGAAGCGAGAGTGAAAGAGAAGACGGCAGACCTGGAGCGCAGTAACCAATCGCTGGAGCTTTTGTACAACACCATTCAACGTTTAAGTGAGGCTCCGCTATCCGATACAACCTATGAAGATCTATTGAGAGATATTGAAAAGCCACTGGGATTTGGGCCGGGTGCTATCTGCCTAGGGCAAAATGCGCTTACCAGCCAGCATGTGCTGGCATCGACCAGAGAGGAGGTAGATGATATTCCAGATGTCTGTACCCAGCTTAACTGTACGGACTGTTACGCCGATGGTGCCACCCATACCTTTCTGGCGACCACGAACAGTGATCAGGTGCAGCTGATCTCTACCCCCATTAAAGATCAAGATGTGCAGGTGGGTGTGCTGTTTATGGAGGTGCTGCCTGAGGCTGAGTTGGAAGAGCGGCAGACACAGATGTTGGAAACCGTTGCCCGCCATGTCGGAATGGCGCTCAATCTTACCCAGCGTGTCACGGAGTCCAGAAGGTTGGCACTGCTGGAGGAACGCAGTGTTATTGCACGTGAATTGCATGATTCACTGGCGCAATCGCTCTCTTATCTGAAGATACAGGCAACGCGCCTGGATATGACCATTGCCAAACCCGGTACAGAGCAGGAGGTTCAACTTATCATCGGAGAGATGCGGGATGGTATCAGCTCAGCCTATCGCCAGTTGCGAGAGCTGCTGACGACCTTCCGCCTCAAGATAGAGGGCAGTGGTCTGATTAAGGCACTAGAGACAACCGTTGAAGATTGGCGCAATCGAAGTGATATCAATATAATTCTGAAAAATGAGTTAGAGGGGTGCCCGCTGAATGCGCATCAGGAGATTCATGTTTTGCAGGTGGTGCGAGAGGCGCTCTCCAATGCAGTGAGCCACTCAAAAGCTGAAAATATAGAGGTTAAACTCCTTTTTGACAGCAGCAGCTGCCGGGGCACCATCAGCATTGAAGATGATGGTATTGGGATGCCTGAGCTGGCGCAACGCCGCAACCACCATGGTTTGGCAATAATGAATGAGCGGGCAGAGAGTCTCGGAGGGGAGATTGATATATGCCGGCGTGAAGAGGGGGGAACCCGGGTAACATTGGCATTCCCGACGGATGCCAGAAATATCGTGGATTTTAAAAAAATGATGTCACAAGAGGTGGTTGTGGATAGGGACGTTGAAAAGAGCACGCACAATAAACGAGCCATATAATGAATAAAGAGAACAGATACACGGTTATCACAATTGATGATCACCCCTTGTTCAGAAAGGGGGTTGCGGATCTGATTGCGTTGGTTGATTCGCTGGTTTTGGTGGGGGAGGCGGCCTCTGGTCAAGAGGGGCTGGATCTGGCAATTGAGCTTAACCCAGATCTGATTTTGCTTGATATGAATATGAAAGGCATGGGCGGGATTGAGGTGCTCGAAGTGATTAAGGCGACAGATATTGACTCTCGCGTCATTATGCTGACGGTTTCTGATAATGAAGATAATGTTGTTGCGGCGCTGCGTGCTGGTGCAGATGGCTATCTGCTCAAGGATATGGAGCCGGAAGATATCCTGGAACAACTTCAAATAGCGGCAAGTGGTCAGTTTGTAATATGCAACAAGTTAACTGAGCTGATGGCGCATGCCTTGCGCGATGATACAGCACTAAAAAAACCATCACAGGTTGGGTTGACCCAAAGAGAGGAGCAGATATTAAAGCTCATTGCCAAAGGATACAGCAATAAACTGATTGCGCGTGAACTGGATATTACGGAGGGAACCGTTAAGGTGCATGTGAAGCACCTGTTGAAGAAGTTACATCTAAAATCCCGGTTGGAGGCGGCGGTCTGGGTGGCCAATCATAAAAAATAGCTGCATATGCCATGGCCTTTTCATCTGCGGAAATTGAATATGCAAGGGCTGTCTAAAGTGGTACCCCCCTCTCTAGCTCTGTCAATAAAAAACTGAGCTCATTGGCAAACAGGTTGGCGCCATCTGTGCTGCGCCCCAGCCGCCCCTGCTCAAGGCGGTAGCGCAGGGCTTGCGGAAAAGTCTCTTCTGGTTCCCATTGGCCGGCCATACCTCCCATAGAGTCATGGCTGGCATTGACCTCATAGAGCTTTCCATTCTGACGAAACAGCACAAAGGCCTCACCACCAAGCTCGTTGTGTATGTAGGTTGCCAGCAGAATGGTTGTGTTGGCCAGCTCATCTGCCGACAATCCAAACTCCCTTTGCAATAATGCCACATCACCATCATGCCACTCATTAAGAAAGACGTTGTTCTGATAAGTAGCCATTGTCAGTCCATAAAGGTTGCCCATATTGGGCAGTGGTCGGAGGGTCTCTCCATACTTCTAATATCGTAGGCTATTCCTGCACCGGTACAAAGTGCCATCAAGGGCTTTGTTGCAAGGATGAAGTCAATACGCAACCCCCGCTTTGGGTCACGATCAAACCCCCGGCTACGGTAGTCAAACCAGCTAAACTGATCCTCAACATGGGGATGCAACTCACGAAAGGTATCTTGTAGCCCCCAGTCAGATATACGCTGTAGCCACTCACGTTCTTCCGGCAGGAAACAGCATTTACCCTCCCTCAGCCAGCGCTTGGCATTGGCAGGGCCAATGCCAATATCAATGTCCAAGGGAGCAACATTCAGATCCCCCATGAGCAGCAGCTTGTCATCAGGGGTGAAATTTTCGGTAAGAAAACTCAACAAATCGGCATAAAATTTGCGCTTGCCAGGATATTTTGTCTCATGGGAGCGGTTCTCTCCCTGGGGGAAATAACCATTAATAACGGTAATCTCCTCGCGCTTCTGGGTAGAGAAGGTGGCTGTGATCAGTCGTCTTTGCGCATCCTCTTCATCTGTCGGAAAGCCCCGTTGCACGGAGACTGGCTGCTGCCTGGATAGCAGGGCAACACCATAATGTCCCTTTTGCCCATGATAGGCAGCGTTGTAGCCCAGGGCTTCAATAGCGGCTTTGGGAAACTCTGAGTCCTGTACCTTGCTCTCCTGGATGCCAATGATATCTGGGGCATACCGCTCTTTAAGTGCCAAAAGCTGGTGGGGACGGGCACGGATACCATTGGTATTGAATGAGATGATTTTCATTGTTGTGGGTGCTGTAGAGCCAGTGGCTACTCTGTTTTACCCTGCTCCAGGTTTGAGAGCAGTTTAATCAAAGAGATTGAGGCTGTGAAAAAGTCTTTGGTAGGGTGCTCATCACAATATAGCTGAATGCGGCGCATGGCTCCTGCCACTTCAATGCCGTGCAGTACATCCTCGCCCATTGTCAGATTGAGTCCTGAAACAAAGCCGGTCAGCCAATCACGGTAGTGCAGGTACTGTTCTATCTGCTCTTCCAGACCGCCCTCCCAACCTTCGTAGGCCTCAAGATAGGCTTCGCAGGGTTTTACGCCATAGCCCAGCAGTTGAGAGGGTGCGGCATTTGCAGAGGCTAGAGAGAGCTGAAGGAGCGCCAGCAACAGTATCTGTTTTATCAAAGGCATATCTTATCTTATAAAGATTTCAATTCAGATGTAAGGGGTTTCGTAATGGGCTGGGGTTAAAGAGGAGGAGCGAGAAAAAAGTGAGGATGCTCTGCCTTTTGCAAAACCAGAGCTTACGTTTAAGCTATTCCTGCTTAAAGAGAGGTGAGTCAGTAACATGAGGGGAGTGACTCACATGCAATCCTTAAGGCAAAAAGCAGAGCATCCACAAAAGGTAAGAGAAATCAGTCTTGGCTCCCGCCTGCATGCAGCAGGACAGGGGGGAGAGATTGGGAGCCAGGCAAGGCAGTCAACACAGCTGCCAAAGAGATCTCATCACCATTTCACGAGCCAGTTTACCCTAAAATAGCCCTGTTGGTCATGTGGTCTATTGCCGCACGGTGCCTCCTCTGGAATAGAGTGAACCTATCCAGTAATGCATCTGCTATCATCAGGCCATTGCCTGTACTTATCATTGGTAAGCCACAAGATACATTAAAGAGAATCGAGATATACATGAAAAAGATCCTGACCCTGTTGGGTCTCCTTGTCCTGCCTGGTTTTTTGCCTGTTTATGCGTTGGATCTGGTTCAGATATATGAACTGGGGCTGCAAAATGACCCTCAGTTACAGGTGGCTCGTGCAGAGCGTGATTCTGTGCGCGAAAGCCGCCCGCAGGCATTGGCGCAGTTGCGGCCTACGTTTTCGGTGAGCGGTGATGTCACTCGCACCTATAGTGATGTCAAACCCTCTTCGAGCAGCACGACCTATTCTACCTATAGCGCCGGAAAGAGCATCTCCAATAAGACGGTGCTTTCATTGAACCTGAACCAGCCCCTCTATCGCAAAGACTACTGGATTCAACTGCAGCAGTCTGATAACCAGATTGCCCAGGCCACGGCCAATTATGAAACAGAGCAGCAGAGCCTGATTATGCGCATTGCACAGGCCTATTTTGATGTGCTCTCAGCTCAGGACACCCTCGGCTTTGCGCATGCAGAGAAAAAGGCAATCCTTCGGCAGCTTGAGCAGGCGCAACAGCGATTTGATGTCGGGCTGATTGCGATCACTTCAGTGCATGAGGCGCAGGCGGCCTACGATAAAGCCAGGGCGGATGAGATTCAGGCGGAAAATGAACTGGATGATGCCTGGGAAGCCCTGCACGAAATCATAGGTGATAGTGAAAAGAGATTGGCGATACTGGCAGCAGATTTGCCATTGAGTAGACCCGAACCTGATTCAATAGACCAATGGAGTGACACAGCACTGCAGCAGAACCCGAAACTCGTAGCACTGCGCAGCGCCACCGCAGTAGCGCGGCAAAATATCGAGCTGCAACGGGCCGGCCACTACCCCACACTGACTCTTGTGGGCTCACATGCCCTCAGCCGAAGTGATGCGGAGCGCGCCTCGGATAGCGACACCAGCAGTATCGGTCTGCAATTGAATGTGCCGCTCTATCTGGGTGGCGGTACAACCTCGCGCACCCGGCAGGCTCGTTTTGACTTTGAAAAGGCGCAACAGAATCTGGATAGGGAGCGTCGAGCCGTCAAGCGGCAGGTGAGGGACGCCTACCGTGGCGTTGTTTCAAGCATCAGTCGTGTAAAGGCGCTGAAGGCAACCACCGTCTCCGCAAAGAGTGCGCTAGAGGCAACAGAGGCGGGGCTTGAAGTGGGGACAAGAACCATGGTGGATGTACTGACAGAGCAGCGCAATCTCTACCGAGCCCGTCGTGACTACTCGTTTGTCCGGTATGATTATATTCTGAATGGCCTGCGACTTAAGCAGGCAACAGGCAGCTTGTCGCGGGCTGATCTTGAAAAGATAACCCCGTGGCTCGATTAAGGAGGCCTGCTCTGCCCGCTCCTGGCAACATACAGGCGGCACAGAGAACCCCTCTTGTGGCTCAAAACCTGTGTATTTAGCAGCCAGATTGTCATGATAAGCAAAAAAGTACTATTTTTTTGCAAGAAATAGCAAAAAAATAGTAGCTTATTATCTGTAATTTGTATATGTTACGGCCTAGCAGCTTTTGTTTAGTAGTGGTTCCGGCAGTACCTTGCAGTATATACAGCAGAACCTTCCGTAATTTCTTAACAATCTGCATGTTTGTACTAAATCATATATATTTACGAGGTAATCCAGAATGGCTACAGGCACAGTAAAATGGTTCAACGACAGCAAAGGTTTCGGCTTTATTGCTCCTTCTGACGGCAGCGATGATGTATTTGTTCATCACTCCGCAATCCAGGCCAGCGGCTTCAAATCACTGGCTGAAGGTCAGCAGGTGACATTTGACGTAGAACGTGGCGCTAAAGGACTGAGTGCAACCAACGTGGTTCCGCAATAGTTCGGATATCGCTAAAAGCACAGCAAAAACCCCGCAATAGCGGGGTTTTTGCTGTCTGGGGAACGGTTTTTGCCACGCACGATCTGTGGTGCCTGCCAAAATCCCAAGGTACAATTCGGATAACTTAACTCCCCGGGGTTCTTTGTTGTGGGTCTCTATGCCGTAGACAAGTTGATAGGGCAGGCACGCCAGCTGGCGGCAGAGTATCGCCGTGCCATGGGCAAACCGCTACCCGGCATCAGCAGCGAGATTGCTGAGCACGATGCCATCCGCCTGCTGAACCTGACCCCTAAAACCGATCATGTTGGGGGGTACGATGCGATAGACCCCGAGCGGAACAACAAACGCATCCAGATCAAAAGCCGCACCATCTTTGATGAGTCAAAATCCGGGCAGCGCATTGGGCAGGTCAAACTCGATCAGCCCTGGGACAGTGTCGTGCTGGTACTGATGGATGAGGATTATGAACCCTACGAAATCTACGAAGCCGAGCGGGATGAGATCGAAGCATTCATGAAAAAATCCAGCAGCAGTCGTGCAAAACGTGGGGCGCTCTCTGTGGCCCGCTTCAAAATCATCGGTCGGCTGGCCTGGACCCAGGAGGATGGCCTTGCGCCAGAGGTCTGGGACAATCAGGCAGAGTAGCCCTCTATATCATGAGTGAAATTGCCGATATCTTCGGCTCCGGTGGTCTGCTGGCACAACGCATCGAAAACTTCTCCTATCGCTCCCAGCAGGCGGAGATGGCAGAGAGGGTTGCTGAGACAGTGGCAACAGGTGGCGTCCTGATTACTGAAGCGGGCACAGGCACGGGAAAGACCTTTGCCTATCTGGTGCCCACTCTGCTCTCGGGGCGCAAGGTCATCATCTCCACCGGCACCCGCAATCTACAGGATCAACTTTTCCACCGCGACCTGCCGGTAGTCAGGGGCGCGCTGGCCATTCCCGGCACAGTGGCACTGCTGAAGGGGCGTTCAAACTACCTCTGCCCCCATCGTCTGGAAAATGCTGCGCTGGATAACCGGACGCGCATGCGTGAGGTGGCCGATCACCTGGCGCAGGTGCAGCGCTGGGCCGGAAAGACCCGCAGCGGGGATGTGGCCGAGCTGGTACATATCCCCGAGGGAGCACAGATCTGGCCCATCGTAACCTCCACCACCGACAACTGCCTGGGCCAGGAGTGCCCCTCATACAGCAGCTGTCATCTGGTGGAGGCGCGGCGCAAGGCTCAAGAGGCCGACCTGGTAGTGATTAACCATCATCTATTGTGTGCGGACTTTTCACTCAAGGAGGGCGGTTTTGGTGAGCTGCTGCCCAGCGCCGACTGCTTTGTGGTGGATGAGGCGCACCAGCTGCCAGAGATTGCCAGCAGCTTCTTTGGCCTCACGGTAAGTGGGCGGCAACTGCTCGATCTGGCGCGCGACACAGAGACCGAATACCAGCGGGAAGCGGGGGATATGCAGGAGATTGCAGACCAGGCCGCATCACTCTCCAAGTCGGTGCGGGATTTGCGGCTGGCCTTTGGTCTGGATATCCGGCGCGGCAACTGGAAAGAGGTTAATTATGATGAGCGTATCATCACTGCACTCAACCACAGCAGAGAGCAGCTCACCGGTTTAACCGGGCTGTTGGAGGTGGTTAAAGGACGAGGCAAAGGGCTGGACAGCTGCCTGAGCCGCTGTGAACAGCTGGAGCAACAGCTTGGCCAGATCTGCGACGAGAGTGGCGATCAATACATACGGTGGTTTGAAACCCAGCGCCAGAGCTTCCGCCTGAACCGTACACCGCTGGAGATCGCAGATGCCTTTCAATCGAGAATGGAGCAACACTCAGCGGCCTGGATCTTTACCTCCGCCACCCTGGCAGTGGGAGAGAGCTTTACCCATTTTCAAAAACAGCTGGGGCTGCTGGAGGCCGAGACAGCCCGCTGGGAGAGCCCCTTTGACTACCCCAGTCAAGCCCTCTGGTTCGTACCAAAGGGGATGCCAGATCCACGAGAGCAGGGTTACATTGATGCAGTGCTGGAGGTTGCGGTTCCTGTCTTGCAGGCCAGTGGTGGGCGGGCCTTTATGCTCTTTACCAGCCATCGCGCCCTGCGGATAGCCGCCGAGGCGCTGGAAGATCGTATCGACTATCCCATGCTGATCCAGGGGAGCGCGCCCAAAGGTGAGCTGCTGGAACGATTTCGCGAGTTTGGCAATGCCGTGCTGCTGGGCACCGCCAGCTTTTGGGAAGGGGTGGATGTGCGTGGAGAGGCGCTCTCCTGCGTCATTATCGACAAACTCCCATTTGCCTCACCGGGTGATCCCGTACTCCAGGCCAGGATTGATGCCTTGAAAAAACAGGGCGGCAACCCCTTTATGGAATTCCAGGTGCCTCAAGCTGCCATTGCACTCAAACAGGGGGCGGGACGGCTGATCCGGGATAAAACAGACCGGGGGGTATTGGTTATCTGTGATCCACGCCTGCTTTCAAAACCTTACGGACACGTTTTTCTCAAAAGCATGCCGGCCATGGCACGAACCCGCGACCCTGCCGAGGTGCAGCGATTCTTTGGAAAAGCCGATAGATGAAACTGCTTGCAATTGAAACCGCAACCGAGGCCTGCTCAGCCGCACTCTACATCAATGGTGAGATACGTGAGCACTATGCAGTAGCGCCCCGCCAGCATGCAGAGCAGATCCTCCCCATGATGGATCAGCTGCTGGCAGAGGCCGGGCTGAAACTCTCCCAACTGGATGCCCTGGCCTTTGGACGAGGGCCTGGTTCCTTTACCGGCGTCCGCATCGCCACCGGCGTGATTCAGGGCGCTGCCTTTGGCGCGCAGTTGCCGGTAGTCCCCATCTCCACCCTGGCGGCACTGGCGCAACGCCATTATCGAATGCAGGGTGCCCGGCGCATCCTGCCTGCCTTTGATGCAAGAATGGGAGAGCTCTACTGGGCTGCCTATGAGGTTATGGACAATGACCTGGTGACCCGGGTGGGGTCTGAACAGGTAGCAACGCCTGAGCGGGTGGATCTGCCAGCAGGCGAAGGCTGGCAGGGTGTGGGCAGAGGCTGGGCAACCTACAACGAGATACTCATCCAACGCATGGGTGCGCGTTTGACCGCCATAGAGGGTGATCTGCTCTGTAGCGCACAAGATGTGGCGCGGCTGGCCGTACGTGGCTATGCGGCTGGGGAGGCAGTCGCGGCAGAACTGGCGCTGCCCATTTATCTGCGGGATCAAGTAGCAAAAAAGCCAGCGTAATCTAAAATTCCTATTTTCTATCAGGAAAAACAACTTTCGGCCGCTATGGAAGCAACCACAGTTGTCAGGAGATAAGCATTGGCTCTTCAACAGCATAAAATAGAGCGGCAGACCATAGGCGATGATCTCTACTCAGAGAACCAGCAACTGCGCCGCCAACTTAAAGCATTCTTGAGCCAGGCGCGCAGTAACGAGCAGAAGATGCGCCGCTTTCAAGAACAGGAGCTACAGCTGATCCGGCTCAACTCACTGGTACAGCTGATCAACACCATCATCTACGACTACCGCACCGCGTTTGAACTGGATATCGTCACCTTAACGCTGATAGACCCCTCCTATGAGCTGCAACATATCATGGAGGATGAAGGCGTCATACTCGCCGACCATCCGGCATTGGTCTTTGCCCCGGCAGAGGACGAACTGGATGCCTTTTATGGCGTAACCGCCGGGCCTCAGCTGGGTGCCTACCAACCAGACCAGCATGCGTTCCTCTTTCCTGGAGTAAAGGCAAAACCCGCCAGCGTGGCATTAATGCCATTGATTCGATATGACGAACTCATTGGCAGCCTTAATCTGGGGTGCATGAAAAGTGAACGATTTGTAGCAGGCTCAGCGACAGATTTTCTACAGCGCCTCTCTGCGGTGGTCGCCATCTGCCTGGAAAATGCAGCCAACCATGAGCGGCTCAAACGTGTTGGACTGACTGATTTCCTCACAGGCATAAATAACCGGCGTTTCTTTGACCAGCGCCTGGGCGAAGAGATCATGCGCGCCCAGCGCAAAGAGACCCTGCTGGGTTGTCTCTTACTGGATATTGACAACTTCAAGCGGGTTAATGACACCTATGGCCACCGGGCAGGTGATCAGGTGCTAAAGGATATCTCATTTCTAACCAAACAGCAGCTGCGTGGAACCGACGTATTTGCCCGCTTTGGTGGAGAAGAGTTCTCAGTGCTGCTGATTGACAGCAATGAAGCAGTAACGCTGGAGATAGCCGAACGTATCCGCAGCGCCATTGCTGAACTGACGGTAACACTGGATGATGGACAAGTGCTGCAAGTCACGGTTTCAATTGGGGTCTCTATCTATACGGGTGGAGAAAAGGTTGCTGGCTCTTTTGAGTCTGCTGAAATGCTGGTGGATCAGGCAGACCAGGCACTCTACAAAGCTAAAAACAGCGGCAAAAACCGTGTAATCTGCTTTGGAAAAGAGCAAGGCTCAAAATAAAAAGCCTTGCTGCTGAACCCGAACGGACATAGACTGTCTTATTCAATACCCAGGGGGCGACATGGCTTCGACGTGGGCTACAAAACCTGAGGTGCATGCCGAGGATATAGACATCCTCGTAAAAAAGTCTATCAAACTATAGTTGCCAACGACGACAACTACGCGCTCGCTGCTTAAACACCAGTAGAGGCCGTCTGACTGGAGCCGTTCTTGTGCGTCCAGAGTCTCATACTCTTCGGGGTACCTCAGAGACGATCAGGCGTCACATCTCACAAGATCGCATTGAAGCTCGTCCGGGGCCGATCTGCTAAACACTTACCGGAATCGTTGTTCGTCTTCCCTGCCCGTCGGGTAACGACCAGCTAAACTCAAAGACTGGGATAAGCATGTAGAGCCAACGGCGGAGAGTTTGCGGACGCGGGTTCGATTCCCGCCGCCTCCACCATTTGAAAAAAGACAACCCGTCTCTCCGGGGTCATTCTCCGGGACGACGGGTTTTCTATTTCCCCTTGTATTCAAAGGGTTTGGGCAGTTTTCACATCGACGACCGCCCCCTCTCCACTCGCCTCATTTCTACCATTCTCCAGCATTTCATTCTCTGTTTGCCCCCTGATTCTCTGTTTTCTCTGGACGAAGTCCGAAGCTCGTCCGGTGGGGCAATCCCTGTTATATTAAGGATTTGAGCCGACCGGCCAGTTTGGGAGTTATGGAAACACGTCCTGTGGTATGAAAAAGCACCCGAATTTTCGAACCAAAAGTCCCTCGCAGGATTTGAGAAGTGGGATTAATGTGGATTTCCCGGCATCCAGTTCAGTATTGTTTAGGAAAATAATCCTTGCCTGCCTGCCATAGATATTTGTCGACCTGCTTCAGGGTAAAAGCTCCAAGCCCGTAAAAATTGCTGAACTGCATTAAGATCTCACGATAAGTTGGGTAGTGCTTGAGGTCGTCTTTCTTGAACTTGAAAAACTTATCCTTCCTCTTGAAGTGCATGAGCATTTTTTCCACAAAGCTGTCATATATCGGATAGTCTTCTGGTATGTGATGACTGCAATATTTGGTGGCAAACGAGTAAAAATTTATGGTTTTATGACCGTTAACCTTAACGATGGCGATATCATTCACAAGAGAGAAGTCCCGATCCGAAAGCCGCTGATCGATCTCTAATTCAACAATATGCTTGGCGACGTTGAATGGAAAAAAAATATTTGTGCTGTAAAAGTCATTCAGCGAGCAGACCTTAATCAAAACATCGTCCATCTCCACATTAAGCGGATATGTTTGGGTAAACAGTTTTCTCAGACTTCTTTCCTGCAACACATAGTTCTCAAGAGAATCCCATTTCTCGAGATACATGGCTACCTGCTCTGGGCATGGTGACACTTTATTCATAGAGCCCTTCCTCACGAATGAACGTAAAATCATCCACTCCCTCTGGCAGAATGGTAAAATGACACCGGTAGCATTTTTCGTCCTTGATCCATTCAATAGGGTCTTCTTTGAGACGGAAAAATTCCCGTAGGCATTTCGACAGTTCCTGCTTTCGCTTTTTCAACAAATGGTACGGTGTTTCTTTGCGGCTGTTTTTGTCGATCTCCCCACGATTTTCTGCGAAGTCCAGGAGTAGCGTCCACTGCTTTGTTTGGTCTCCATTCTTCTTGCTGTACATGCCCATTTGATAATAGGTGTACCTCCCGCTTTGGCCACCGGCCCAAATCGTAACCGTGTGTCCATTCCTGAACTGGATCTTGATGTCAGACCATCTTGTTCCCTCTGGTGTCGAGAAATGAACCATGCCACCAGAACCAGGCTCTGGAACTTCCTCGTGAAGCGGAGCAAACAGCTCGTCGGGAGTTCGGCGTACCTGAAGGCCACCCTGCTCGTCGAACAGCATCTCTTCTTCAAGCGCCAGGAAGATAGCGTTGCGCTGGGCCAGCATCTGTTCGGTTGGAGGGGATAACCTTCGCCGGGTCAGGGTCAGGAGCACAAAGGGATCGGCATGGAGCAGGCAAAGGGTTTTTGCGACTTCAATCAGTTCGTCTTGGTCTTCCTGTTGAGTCCCCCCTGTGTCAGGATAGTTGTCGCCTCTAATTTTCAGTTAGAGGAAGCTAGAAATGAGAAAAAATTTCACAACATCATTTAAAATACAGGCCGTAGAAAATGCCCTTAGCCGAAGTGAAGGGACG
>JALSJZ010000055.1 GCA_026989135.1 Sedimenticola sp.
ATTAAGCATTGATACAGAACTGTTACATAACGTTCATAATCTTGAAATGTAAAATTATTACGCTTTACGGACTTAATTCTATGTGAGGAAAGTCCGTTGAAAAAGAAAACATCATCGCTATTGATTGCCGGAATTCTGCTGGGTGCAACAGCTTCACCTGTGCTCGCAAATAACGAAGCCATGTTAAATCTGTTACAGGTGCTACGTGATCAGGGCACCATCACCGCAGAAAATTACCGCCTGTTGGCGAATGCAGCCAAATCAGACAGTGAGGCCGTAAAGAAGGTTGCCAACAAGATCGAGGCGATTGAAAAGGATACCGCAACAGTAAGCCTGAAAGGCGGGCACCTGAAGTTCAAGTCTCGTGATAGTGCATTTTCTGCCCAGGTTGGTGGCCGCATAATGACCGATTATGCCTTCATTGATGATGATAGAAACGATGATGGTGATGGCTCAGAGATGCGCCGTGCCCGTGTTTTTCTGAAGGGTAAAATCTTTAATGATTGGGCTTATAAGGCACAGTTTGATTTTGCTGAAGATAGCTTGACGACTAAAGACCTCTACATCGCATATAAAGGTTTTAAGCCAGTAACATTAAAGCTTGGTAACCACAAAATCTCCAATGGCCTGGAAGAGAATACCAGCTCGAAGTACATCACTTTTATGGAGCGAAGCACCATCAATGATCTGTTTGCTGTAGGCCGAAAAAATGGCCTGAGCCTGGCAACAGGCGGAAGCAACTGGACCTTTATGACCGGCCTCCATATGGATGGAGTGGGTAACAACAATGCCGACCAGGATGAAGATTATGGCTATGGTGCACGCCTGACATTTGCACCAATTTCCGGAAAGAGCAAAGCGCTTCACCTTGGAGTATCTGCCCATCGCCAGGAGTATGAATCAACACCACTGGTTGGAGGAGCCTATGGGCAGCAGCGTTTCCGTGCGCGGCCTGAGATCCACACTATTAATACACGCCCTTATGATACAAGGATTGATGGTGTGGATAGTGCAGACACCTTTGGGCTGGAGAGCGCTATGGTATTTGGGCCCTTCTCTGCTCAAGCGGAGTACTACAGCAAGGATGTCAGCACCACGACAGATGATGTTGATTTTGATGGCTGGTATGTGTATGGCAGTTATTTTTTAACCGGAGAGTCGCGTAATTATAAAGCCAAAAAAGGCTCCTTTGGACGGGTTAAGCCCACCAGCATTGTCGGCAAGGGCGGACATGGTGCATGGGAGGTTGCGTTGCGTTACTCGGATATTGATCTCTACGATACCGGCGCTGCTGTCAATACAATGGGTGAAAAAGGCGACATTACAACCATTGGTCTGAATTGGTATGCGACACCGACCATTCGCTTTATGGCAAACTATGTGATGGCCAATGTGGAATACCCTGGTACCACAAATCCAGATGATGATATCAAGGCGTTTCAGCTGCGTGGCCAGATCGACTTCTAACCCAGTCCGAAAATCACCTTAGCCAACCCAAACCCTGCTGTATTTTATTACAGCAGGGTTTTTTAATTCAAAACCCACAAATTAACACGTGAGGTCATATGAAAAACGCTATTTGGATTCTCTGTGTTGTTTTTCTCATAAGCGCTTGTCATCAAGAAGTAACAACAGTTGCGCAACACCAGGTAAATAAACAACCGAAATCCATGGCGGGGGCAAAGAGCAGTTTTTTACAACTGGCTGGAACCTATCGGACTGGGAAATTTGATGAGAGTGCAGCAGAGGTTGTTACGCACATACCAGATTCCAACCTTCTTGTATTCACCAGTGCTTCTGAAAATTCACTTGTTTTCCTGGATATCAGCAATCCAGAAAAACCTGAAATGGTTAGAAAAGCCACCTTTGAACAAATCCCTGATGCGGGTGGTGTAAATAGTGTGGCGGCATATGGAAGTGTACTTGTTGCTGCGGTAGAAAATAAACATAAACAGGCCCCTGGGTTTATTGTGTTTTTGGATCAAAAAGGAAAAATATTAAAGCACTTACAGGTTGGAGCGTTACCGGATATGGTCACGTTTTCACCAGATGGGCGATATATACTGGTTGCCAACGAGGGGGAGCCAGATCACTCCTATCAGAATGATCCCATTGGTTCTGTATCACTGATTGAATGGAAAGGAGCGGTTAATGAGTTGAGTGAAGAAAGCATAATAACTCTTACTTTTGGTGACGTTGCACTTGATGGGCCGGTTCGAATTTCAGGCCCAAATGCAAATCAATCAACAGATCTTGAACCTGAATATATTGCCGTTAGTGCAGATTCAAAATTTGCTTTTGTCACCCTTCAGGAAAACAATGCCATTGCAAAAATTGATTTAGAAAATAAACAGGTCATCTTTATAAAAAGCCTCGGTTTTTCTGACCATAGTCAAAAGGGTTTTGCCTTCGATGCCAGTAAAAAAGATGGTGGTGTTCATATTAAGAACTGGCCTGTTAAAGGGATGCCCATGCCGGATGGGATTGCGGCCTTTGATGTTGATGGAAAAACCTATCTGATCACAGCTAATGAAGGGGATGGGCGAGAGTATGGCGACTATGAAGATGAAACAAAGGTTAAAAAAATAACACTCGATCCCGTACAGTTTCCGAATGCGGAATGGCTTCAAAAAGAAGAAAATATCGGAGGGCTTGTCATTTCATCGGTTGATGGAGATACGGATAAAGATGGAGATTACGATGTGCTATACAGCTTTGGCACGCGTTCATTTTCGATCTGGGATGCAGACCTGAATCTTGTATACGATAGTGGACAAATCTTCGAGCAGGTAATTGAAGGCGTTATTGGCAAACGTTATTTTAATGTTAGTAATGACAAAAACAAGCCAGAAGGCAGAAGCCCAAAAAAAGGGCCGGAACCGGAAGGGGTAACTATCGGAAAGGTTGGAGAGAAGCAGTTTGCCTTTATCCTGCTGGAGCGAGTCGGAGGTATTATGGTATTTGATATTACTAATCCTTCTGAGGCTCAGTTTTATGACTACCAAAACAACCGCAATTTTGAAGCTGACCCAAAAAGTGCAGAGGCCGGAGATCTTGGCCCGGAAACAGCCATTTTTATATCCAAAGAAAAAAGCCCGGTTGGAGAAGCACTGCTGGCTGTCGCCAACGAGGTGAGTGGAACTGTTTCAATTTACTATGTAGGTACGAATTGATCGTAACGCATTAAGGCAACCCGTACTTTGCCTGTTTTTGTGCTCTCATTTCCACGCCCCCATGTGGGAGTGAGAGCAAACTGGAGTCTAGTGCTCCGCCAAGGTAATAACTTAGGATGCAGCAACAGGGCAGTTTATTGCAACACGGGGAGTCAGGTTGGCGTAACGGTACCGGGGCTTTTACATAACTGTAACAATACAGTAACACTTGAGTAACAGTGCCTCTTCATAATGCGTTCAAGTTCAATCCACCACTTGGAGTCATCATGATCAACAAGCGTACTGTACTGGCTGCAGCCCTGGTTGTAGCCGCCACCTCGGTAACGGCAGCCTCCCGTGACTATGTTTCTATCGTCGGTTCTTCCACTGTCTACCCTTTCGCCACCGTTGTGGCGGAGACCTTTGGCAAGACCACTAAGTACAAAACCCCCAAGATTGAATCCACCGGCTCTGGTGGCGGTCTGAAGCTGTTCTGTGCCGGTGTTGGCATTGAGCATCCAGACATCACGAACGCCTCGCGGCGTATCAAAGAGTCTGAAGTAGCGCTCTGTGCCAAAAATGGCGTGAAAGAGATTATTGAGGTTAAGGTCGGTTATGACGGCATTGCCATCGCCAACTCTAAAGCAGCGCCGCTGTTCAAGCTGAGCCGCAAGGATCTCTATCTGGCATTGGCCAAACAGGTTCCCGGCCCTCAGGGCAAGCTGATCGACAACCCTTATAAGAGCTGGAAGGATGTCAATCCAACGCTTCCTAATATCAAAATCGAAGTGCTTGGCCCGCCACCGACATCAGGTACACGCGATGCCTTTTCTGAGCTGGTGTTGGGTGCCGGGGCGCAAGCCTTTGCTGATCTGAAGGCGCTGCGTAAGGCTAAAGGTGAAGGGGCCGTCAAGCCGCTGATGCGCAAGCTTGGCATTCCGATGAGTGTATATAACAAGAAAGGCAAGAAGGTGTTCAAGGCGGTTGCCTACTCCATGCGTGAAGATGGTGCCTATATTGAGGCGGGTGAGAATGATAATCTGATCATTCAGAAACTGGAAGCCAACCCTAATGCGCTGGGTGTGTTTGGTTTCTCCTTTCTGGAGCAAAATGCCGATAAGGTGCAAGGCTCTATTGTGGATGGCGTTGCCCCGACTTTTGAGTCCATTGCCGATGGCAGCTACCCGGTTTCACGGCCACTCTATTTCTATGTGAAAAAAGCACATGTTGGCAAGGTTCCCGGAATCAAAGGTTACCTGGCAGAGTTCACCAGCAACAAAGCCTGGGGTGAGGAAGGGTATCTGACGGACAAAGGGCTGATCCCCATGCCTAAGCAGGAGCGTTTGCAGTTCGCCAGTGATGTGAAAAATCTGAAGCCGCTTTCATTGTAATGGGCAAGATGGGTGGGCATGTTTTGTGCCCACCATGTTTTCATGTTGCGCAATTGGTGGGCACAAAAAAGCGTGCCCACCCTACGGGTGTGGTTCAAATGAACCACCCATCTGCATGTCTGTAGCTTATTATGCAATCAACAACACTTATTCTGATCCTGCTGGTGCTGATGGCGGTTGCCTTTCAGCTTGGACGCCGCCGGGCCTATAACCTGCCCGGTTTGGGCTGTATCTGTGATCTCAACTCACTGCCGATCTATCACGGTCTCTATACTGCGATCTGGTGCGGTATTCCGGCTCTGATTTTGCTGGGCATTTGGAGCAGCATCCAGACTCCCATTGTCATCAACCTTTTGATGAATGATCTGCCTGCTGCGATAACTGCTGGCTTGACACCGGCTGAGCTGAGCCTGGTGCTGAACGACATCCGTAATCTGGCGTATGGCAACATCACCTCTGGTGAGATAAGCCCTGAGTTGATGGCAGCAGCGGACCGTTACAACCAGCTACAGCAGATCGGCCTTGCGGCACAGTCGATCGTGGTGATTTCGCTAACCCTGATTACAACGAGCTTTGGCTGGCGTTTTATCTCACCCGAGCTGCGGGCACGCAACAAGGTTGAATCCGTGCTGCGCTGGCTGCTGCTGATCAGCTCCACTATTGCCATCCTCTGTACGCTTGGCATCATCTTTGCGGTGCTGTTTGAGTCGGTTCGTTTCTTCGAGATGATCCCGCTGACAGATTTTCTGTTCGGCCTGCAGTGGAGTCCACAGATTGCAATCCGGGCTGATCAAGTCGGTTCATCGGGTGCCTTTGGTGCCATCCCGCTCTTTGCCGGTACCCTGTTGATCTCTTTTATCGCCATGCTGGTGGCGGTGCCTGTCGGCCTGATGGCCGCCATCTATCTCTCTGAGTACGCCAGCCAGAGGCTGCGCACCTATGCCAAGCCGTTGCTGGAGATTCTGGCGGGTATCCCGACCGTGGTATACGGCTTTTTTGCAGCATTGGTCGTGGCACCGATGATCCGTGACAGCGCCGCCCAGTTTGGTGTTGATGCCTCATCAGAGAGTGCGCTGGCGGCCGGTCTGGTGATGGGGATCATGCTGATTCCGTTCATATCGTCACTTTCCGACGATGTGATCAATGCAGTGCCACAGGCGCTACGGGATGCCTCCCTGGCACTGGGTGCTACCCACTCTGAGACCATCCGCCAGGTGGTCATCCCCGCGGCACTGCCCGGCATCGTTGGCGGGGTGTTACTGGCCGCATCACGCGCTATCGGTGAGACCATGATCGTGGTGATGGCGGCCGGTCTCTCGGCCAATCTTACGGTCAACCCGCTGGATAGCGTCACCACTGTAACGGTGCAGATCGTCACCCTGCTGGTCGGTGATCAGGAGTTTGACAGCCCCAAGACACTGGCCGCTTTTGCCCTGGGTCTGCTGCTCTTTCTGGTGACACTGGTGCTCAACGTGGTCGCCCTGCGGGTGGTGCGTAAATATCGTGAGGTGTATGAATAAAATGGCTGACAGATCCACCACAACTCTCGACAAGGTGAACGCCTCGCTGGCGAGGCGTTATGCCAAAGAGCGCCGCTTCCGACGGATGGGGCTGGTGGCGATTGCGACCGGCCTGCTGTTTGTGCTGCTGCTCTTTACCAGCATCATCAGCAACGGTTACAGCGCCTTCTGGCAGACCCATGTCAAACTTGATATTACCTTCAATGCTGAACAATTGGGCATCGGTGATGCGCGTGATTTCGAGGCACTCTCCAGTGCCGATTATGCCGCCTTGGTTCGGGCATCATTGAAGGAGATATTTCCTGAAGTGCGCGAGCGAAAAGAGCGCCGCAAGCTCTATAAAATGATCAGCACGGGCGCGCCACTGCTGCTGCGGGAGATGCTGATCAATGATCCCTCTCTGGTTGGTAGCCATCATGCAATCTGGCTGCCCGCAGATGATGATATCGATATGCTGGTAAAAGGTCAGATTGATCGTACCCTGCCAGAGAGTGCGCGCCGTTTGAATGACCAGGTGGTCGGTTGGGTGGATCGGTTAACCGAAAACGGTGTGGTTGCACAGCTTTTCAACACCACCTTCTTCACCGCAGGCGACTCCCGTGAACCCGAGCTGGCGGGCATCGGTGGAGCCATAACTGGGTCATTCTATGCTCTGCTGGTAACCCTGTTGCTGGCCTTTCCCATCGGGGTTGCCACCGCCATCTATCTGGAGGAGTTTGCACCGAAGAATCGCTGGACGGATCTGATCGAGATCAACATCAACAACCTGGCGGCGGTTCCCTCCATCGTCTTTGGCCTGCTGGGGCTGGCGCTGTTTATCAACATCGCAGGGCTGCCACGTTCCGCCCCGCTGGTGGGTGGCCTGGTATTGACTCTGATGACCCTGCCCACCATCATTATCGCCAGCAGGGCGGCGCTGAAATCCGTGCCACCATCAATCCGTGAGGCGGCAATAGGCATTGGTGCATCGAAGATGCAGACGGTCTTTCACCATGTCCTGCCGCAGGCGCTGCCGGGCATGTTGACCGGCACCATCATCGGTATGGCGCAGGCCTTGGGCGAGACGGCTCCGCTGCTGATGATCGGCATGGTCGCCTTCGTGGTTGATATCCCCGGCGGTCCGCTCGATCCGTCCACAGCTCTGCCGGTACAGATATTCCTCTGGGCCGATAGCCCGGAGCGTGCCTTTGTTGAGCGCACCTCGGCAGCGATCATGGTGCTGCTCGCCTTCCTTATTTCCATGAACCTGCTCGCTGTGCTGTTGCGCAAGAAGTTCGAGCGTCGCTGGTGAGAGAATTTTTATGATAGTAGAGAAAACCGCTCCTGCTGAGGATGCATCCCAGGTGATCCATGCCAATTTTGGCGGTACGGTAGGTGACCTGACGGTTGCCGAGCCACGCATGACTGCACGCAATGTCAATGTCCACTATGCGGACAAGCATGCCATCATAGATGTCAGCCTGGATATCGGGCGGCATGAGGTGGTCGCCCTGATCGGCCCGTCCGGCTGTGGCAAATCAACCTTTTTGCGTTGCCTCAACCGCATGAATGACACCATCGACAGCTGCCGGGTGAGCGGTGAGATCATGCTGGATGGCCAGGATATTTACGACAAAAAGCTCGATGTGGTGCCGCTGCGGGCGCGGGTCGGGATGGTGTTTCAGAAACCCAACCCCTTCCCGAAGTCAATCTATGACAATGTTGCCTACGGGCCACGGATTCATGGTCTGGCAGAGGATCAGTCCGCGCTGGATGAGATGGTGGAAGACTCCCTGCGCCGCGCCGGCCTGTGGGATGAGGTAAAGGATCGGCTGCAACAGCCGGGCACCGGACTCTCCGGTGGTCAGCAGCAGCGGCTCTGCATTGCACGTACCATCGCTGTGTCGCCCGAGGTGATCCTGATGGATGAGCCCTGCTCGGCACTCGACCCTATCGCCACTGCCAAAATTGAAGAGTTGATTGATGAGCTGCGGCAAAACTTCACCATCGTCATCGTCACCCATTCGATGCAGCAGGCGGCGCGTGTTTCACAGCGCACCGGCTACTTTCACCTGGGTCGCCTGATCGAGGTGGGCAAAACCGATGAGATCTTCACCAATCCACAACACAAACTGACCGAAGATTATATTACCGGCCGGTTTGGGTGAGCAGAGAGACAAAGGAGAGATCCTATGAATGAAATGACCGAAGGCCATACCGTAAAGCGCTTTGATGAAGAGATGATTTTTCTGCACCGGCTGGTGTTAGAGATTGGCGGCCTGGCTCAGGATCAGCTCAAGCGAGCTACACAGACCCTGAACGATAAAGACCCGTCAGCCGCCAGGGAGGTTATCAGCCGTGATCAAGAGCTGAATGCACTGGATGTACAGGCCGATGAGGAGCTCATCAACCTGATTATCAAGCGTCAGCCGATGGCCAGGGATCTGCGGGAGATCATCACCATCTCCAAAGCGGTTTCCGATCTGGAGCGCGTAGGTGATGAGGTGCGCAAGATCGCCCAACTTACCATCCATGTCTATGATACCGACGGCAGCCCGCCGAATAAGCAGATATTACGTGATATCAATACCATGGCTCTCTTTGTTGGCGAGATGCTGGAGATGAGTCTGACCGCGTTTGATGAACTGGATGCCGCCAGGGCGCTGGAGGTTATCCGTCTGGATAGCGAGCTGGAGGAGGAGTACAGATCCGCTCTGCGACGTCTGACCACATTTGTGATGGAGGACTCCCGCACCATAGGCCACATGGTAGACGTGGTACTCGGGCTGCGTGCCCTGGAGCGTATCGGTGGCCATGCCAAAAATATTGCGGGTTATGTGATCTTTTTAATAACCGGCAGCGATGTTCGCCATGAGAGCCTGGAGAGGATTGAGGCGCAGATCATCTAACCCGAATCCCCCCACACACCATGCACAACCCTGTTTTTCCAGTAATGATTCAGTTCACTTAGCCATGCTGAGTTTTGTTTTTAAAGAAACGGAACCACAGATTCACGCAGATAAACACGGATAAGTCGTGTTTCAAGCCAAAATCCGTGTGGAATAGACCACTTTTTCCAACCCGGGTGTCTGTCTGACGCCCATATTTTATAAACCTTCCACCCCCTTCTCCTTGTAGACGGAAAAAGCTCACAGAACCGAAAGAAGTGCTCCGGTTACAGAGGGTTATTGGTCTACACTTTAAAGTGAATTTCCGTAATTAGAGCAGTGTTTTGGGTCTGCTTCCCCTTTGTTTTTAATGCAAATGGACGCCCGGTATGCTGAATAAGCGAAGTGTGCAGCAAATTGCTATCACCATGGCAGCTGGCCTGTTGCTGGGGTCGGCATGGGGTGACACGCTGTATGCCGATAAGCAGGCCCCTGCTTTGGTCGACAGTGAAGAGCCTATCCGGCCGCTGCCTGAAAGCACTGCATTAAACCCCCAAAAGGTTGCCCTTGGTGCCCGGTTGTTCAGGGATCCACGCCTCTCCCGCGATAATACAATCTCTTGCCAGAGCTGCCATGATCTGGATAGCAACGGTGCTGACAACCGGCCCCGTTCCGTGGGGATCAATGGCCATGAAGGCGCGGTCAACACCCCCACTGTTTTCAATAGCCGTTTCAATTTCCGCCAGTTCTGGGATGGACGTGCCGAATCGCTGGAAGAGCAGATTGATGAGCCAATAGCGAACCCGGATGAGATGGGTTCATCCTGGGTTGAGGTCACAGCCAAGCTCCGAAAGGTGCCTGACTATGTACGGGCATTTGCATCCCTCTACCCAGCGGGCCTTACCCCAGAGAGCATCAAGGATGCCATAGCCACCTTTGAACGCTCCCTGGTGGTGCCAGCACCGTTTGATCGGTTTCTATCTGGGGAGCCAGATGCCATCAGTGCAGAGGCAAAAAAGGGTTATCGCCTGTTTAAATCCTATGGTTGCATCGCCTGTCACCAGGGGATGAATGTCGGCGGCAATATGTTTCAGAATTTCGCTCTGTTTGGGGACTATTTTGAGGAGAGAGGCGGGGTTAAACAGGCCGATTTGGGACGTTACAACGTAACAGGACGTGAGATTGACCGCCACCGCTTTAAGGTGCCAAGCCTGCGAAATGTGGCGGTGACAGCGCCCTATCTTCACGATGGCAGTATCGAAACACTGGAGGAGGCCATACGGGTTATGGGTCGCTATCAACTGGGGACGGCGCTTCCAGTGGAAGATGTTGGCGACATTGTTGCTTTCCTTGAGAGTTTGACGGGCAGCTACAAGAGGCCAGTGCAGTGAAGGGCTGGCTAAAGGGGCTGAGCCCCTGGGTGGTGATTGCGGTACTGCTGATGGTTTTGACTATATTGTTTGTCAAAATGCGTACAGCAACGCCCGAGTCACAGCATGTTGTCTTTGATACGCTAACGCATCTCCGTCGTCTGAATGCCACGCTCAATGAGCAGATTCTGGTGGTGCATGACCGGCAGTTCCATAACTATGATGCCCTGGCGCACACCCTGTCAGAGCTGCATCGCAGGGTTGAATCTTTAGCCCTTGATCCAAACGCATTCCGCGCTGAGTCGGTAGCAGGGATTGACCGGCAGGTGAGTGCCTTGCGGGCAGCAGTGAGTGATAAGGTTCTACTGGTGGGGGATTTCAAGTCTGACAATGCGGTGTTCAAGAACTCATTGAACTACTTTTTCAAGGCGACAAAGGATCTTGCCAGAGCCACGGGAAACAGAGCAGAAAGCCGGCTGCAAGCGGCTGAATCTCTCCATATCCACAATCAGCAGATCCAGGTGCAGATTCTGGCACACCTGTTGAGTGGCAAGCGGTTTGCCCCTTCTGCCATTCAGCAGCACTTTCAGGCGCTGGAGAGGGCATCGGCTGTGCAGCAGAGTGAGCAGGAGAGGCGGCTTATCAACAGCGTGCTGCTGCATTCACGCCAGCTTCTTGACTATAACCAGCGTGTCCGCCAGCTGATAAAGAGCGCACTGCACACCTCTATCCCGCAGCTTACTGCGGAACTGGAGCTGCGGTATGTAAAACATTTTCAACAACAATCCACTGTGGCTGCCTACTACCGCTTGGGCATGTTTCTGCTCTCCATCCTGCTGGTGGGATATGTCACTGCTGTATTGCAAAAACTCCGTCACCGCACCCGCAAGTTAAACCTGGCGGTTGCGGAGCTGGCGGCAGAAAAAGAGCTGGCTCAGGTAACACTGCACTCTATTGGCGATGGTGTCATCACCACCGATGCCAGGGGCGATGTAAATTATCTGAATCCAGTGGCTCGGCAGCTGACGGGATGGGTAGATGGCAGCGCAAAAATAGAGAAGATCTTTATCATTGTGGATGAACTGACGGAGGCGCTGCTGGAGCATCCGGTGCAGCAATGTCTTGCGCAGGGGGAGGTGGTCTCCTCCAAATACCCGGTTCGGCTGATGGGTCTGAATGGGAATAAAGTACCGGTCATGTACTCGGTTGCGCCGATTCGCGGGAGTGGTGGAGAGATCCTGGGAGCCGTGCTTGTGCTGCATGATGTCAGTCAGGAGTCTGAGTTGAAGCTCAAGCTCTCCTACCAGGCCACGCACGACACGCTTACTGATCTGATCAATCGCAGGGAGTTTGAGCAGCGGCTTAGTGAGGCCATCCGCGATGTCTGTGGAGAGAGCGCAGTACATGCGCTGCTCTACCTGGATCTGGATCAATTCAAGGTGGTCAATGACAGCTGCGGCCATCAGGCGGGTGATGAGCTGCTCAAGCAATTGAGCGGCCTGCTGCACGATCAGATCCGGGGCAGCGATGTGGTTGCGCGTCTGGGCGGCGATGAATTTGGCGTGTTGCTGCACAACTGTCCACTGGAGAAGGCCAATGCAATTGCCCAAAAGCTGCGCCAGACCGTCTCGGATTTCCGGTTTAACTGGGAGGGGCAGGACTTTCGGGTGGGCGTGAGTATCGGGTTGGTGATCATCGACAAGGAGAGCAAGAGTGCAAGCGAGGTGCTCAGCACCGCAGATGTGGCCTGTTATGCGGCAAAGGATGCGGGTCGCAACCGGATTCATCAGTATCAGGCCTCAAATACAGATCTGCTACAGCGCCGGAAAGAGATGAGCTGGGTCAATAGAATCCATAAGGCACTGGATGAAGATAAGCTGCTTTTGTATCAGCAGCCTATTCACTCTCTCAGGGAGGGTGAGAAAGAGATCATGCATGAGATACTGATTCGCATGCGGGACAGCGAGAGTGGTCTGGTACAGCCCAATGCCTTTCTGCCTGCCGCAGAGCGCTACAATCTCATGCCTTTGATTGACCGCTGGGTGGTCAGCAACACACTGGTGCACATTGCCAAAAGAGTCCCCCCGCCGCACCATGTGGAGAGCTGGGCGATCAACCTCTCGGGGCAATCGCTCAATGATGAGACGTTCCTCTCTTTTGTGCGGGAGCAGTTTCGGGAGCACGACCTGTCACCAGAGCGGGTGATTTTTGAGATCACCGAGTCCACAGCCATTGCAGATCTGAGAAGAGCAAAAGGGTTTATCCGGGAGCTACAGGCATTTGGCTGCCGCTTTGCACTGGATGACTTTGGCAGTGGCCTCTCCTCTTTCACCTATCTGAAAAATCTCCCGGTGGATTATCTGAAGATCTACGGAGCCTTTGTCAGGGGTATCGACAAAGACCCTATTGATTACGCCATGGTGGAGGCCATCAATCGGGTGGGGCATGTGATTGGCATCAAGACCATTGCAGAGTTTGCGGAGACAGAGGAGGTGCTGGGCTGCCTGCGCAAGATAGATGTCGATTTTGCTCAGGGCTTTATCATTGCTGAGCCGGTACCATTAGGCAGGGATGTCCAATCGTAACAGAGCATCCCTCCACCCAGGCTATGGATCACACATTAAGTCATTGTCTAACCAGAAGGGCTGTTTGTGTCATAATCCACAGCATGCAAATATCAATAATAAAAGTGACTTTATTGGCGTTGGTGCTGGCGCTTGGCCTTGCCCCTCCATCCTGGAGTGCAGCTGAAGAGGGCATGGCCGCTGCCATCAATCTCAAGCCCAATATGTATGATGGGCTGGTCATCTTTCGCATCTGCGCCAAATGCCACTATGAAGAGGGGTGGGGGCAGCGCAGCGGTCTCTTTCCGCAGCTGGCAGGCCAACATGCCAAAGTCACCATTAAACAGCTGGTGGATGTGCGCGAGCGTAATCGGGAGACGGCGGGGATGGATCACTTTGCCATGCTGCGTGAGATCGGCGAGCCTCAGGTGCTGGCCGATGTTGCAGGCTATATCTCATCCATACTCATGACCCCAAACCCAGGCCAAGGGGCAGGTACGGATCTGGCGCATGGAGAGAGGCTCTACAATCAATACTGCGCAGCCTGTCACGGCGAACAGGGTGAAGGGGATAACGACCTTTTTTATCCACGCATCCAGGGTCAGCATTACCAATATCTGTTGCGGCAATTCAAATGGATCTACCGCAAAGAGCGCACAAATGTTCAGCCCGGCATGGTAAGCGCTATTTCAGACTTTACCCAGCGGGACACAGAGGCCGTCATTGACTATATCTCCCGTCTGAAACCGCCCAAAGAGAAGCTGGCGCCATCAGTAAAGTGGAGGAACCCGGATTTTGAGTAATAAAAACGGGTCTATGCCATATTGAATGGGCAGGCCAGCTATTTTTCATAGACACAGACGCCTATATCCATATAGGCGTCTGTGTCTATTTATTGCCCACTCAATATGGCATAGCCCCATAAAAACTAGCAGCAGGATCCGCCACCTTCATCATTGCTGGCTCTCTTATCAAAAGGGATCGTAGTGCCTTTACCCTTAAAGATGCCGTAATGGGTATCATCTGCCCCAAAGAACTCAAAATGCGCTGCAAAGCGTGTCTCACTCAACATGCGGAAGGTGTTTCCGCTTACGGGGAAGGTGGTGCCTGCCTGGATGAGATTCTGTTTATCAAATTGAAGCTGGCGCTCATAGTGCGGAATGGTGCCTTTGTAGATCACAGCCTGACCATAGTCTTCACAGTGAGGCTCCAGATCCGGCAGCTTAAAGAGCCGGTAGGTTGCTGAGAAGAAGTGGATGTGGTCGATACGTTTTGCCAGCTCGTCATTATCGATGGAGAGGGGACGATCCTCCACCAGCCGGGGATCTAAAAACCCCACTTGCCTGGCCAGGTTGTGGAAGTCATTCCAATAGAGGGCACCACTCAAACATTCACCAAAAAGAACCGGATCTGCCGCCAGCTCCTTTGAAATTCGTCGATCTGAATAGACATCAGAGAAATAGAGTTCCCCGCCCGGTTTTAGAATGCGGTAGGCTTCGCGCAGAACGGCCTCTTTATCCGGTGACAGATTGATGACGCAGTTGGAGATGATGATGTCAAAGCTGTTATCTGCCAGCCCCAGCTCATCCAGCTGCTCGATGTAGCCTTTTTTAAACTCGACATTGGGGCGGCTGAAGCCAAACTGCCCGGTATGATAGTCGATGTGCCTGTTGGCCACAGCAAGCTGCTCATCGGTCATATCCACACCCAGCACATACCCCTCTTCACCCACCAGCTGAGAGAGCAGAAAGCAGTCACGACCCGCGCCGCAGCCCAGATCGAGGATGCGCATACCCTGCAACAACTCCGGCATCACCAGGCCACAACCGTAATAACGCCCCGCTACCTCGGCATGAATCCTGCTCAGCCCTTGCTTTACAAAACCGGGGATCTCCGTATCCGTACAGCAGGCATCCGTTTTCAGATCCTTGGAACCCTGTAGAACTTTACCGTAATACTCTTTTACTGCATCTTTCATTTAAGACAATCTCTCTTGTAACTGCTCAGCTGGATAGGATACGATCCCCCGTCCACTCCCCGCAAGCAACCATTGGTGTTTTTTTCAGATGAATGAACCGCAGCGACCCAAACGTGCGCACAAGTCAGCAGAGCTTGGGGCAAAATCAATGCTGCTGGGGCTGGCTGGCTCAGTGGTGGCCTATTTTGGCCTCTGGATTGAGTCAGACACCACAGGGCTCATCGGCTGGGGCACTGTGGGTATTGCCATGCTGGGCGGGCTTGTCGCACTCTTCTGGTATGCCGGAGCCAGCATACTCCGATTCATAAAGACCCGAACCGAAGGGTAGTTATCTTCTAACCTAAATCCTGCAAGTGCTCGCGCTCACATAGCGCAAGCTATTGATCCGTATAGCGATATGAAGCTTTTCGGCCATCACAATAAGGATGACACTCAAAGTTGTCATTCACTCTACGAATCAATATCTTACACTCTGCAAGCACGATCACTTGCAGGATTTAGGTCTAACTCAATACATGAAGCCATGAAAACACCTATCTACCTGTTATTGTTACTCTCCCCGTTGGCCCTGTTTGCGGCTGAAAAACATGAAATGGATGAAGAAGAGATGCAGGCCATGCTGGCACAGATGCAGAAATTGCAAGATTGCATACAGAAGATCGACCGCACCGAGATTACCGCTGCGGAGGAGCGCGCCAGGGAGATTGCCGATGAGGTGAAGGCGCTGTGTGCGAATGGAGAGCGTGATCAGGCGCAAGAGCTAGTCATCACCTTCAGCAAAAAACTGGCGCAGAGTTCTGCTTTGCAGGAGTTAAAACGGTGCGGCGAGATCTCTACGGGGATGGCGCCCATGATGCCGCTGCTGGATCAGTACAAAGTCGATTACCTTACCCAGTACAACATCTGCCAACAGTAAAAGTGCCAGCCTCTGATAACTACGCAGAGAAGTTTTCTGCTATTTTTGAACAGACCCTGTTTCCTCTGCTCCCAGCAGAGCTACAGACCTTTATTCGCCACCAGGCAGGCCAGTATCGTTTTACGCTACAAGAGCTGCGCCAGATCTGTGAGATCGCACGCGATCTTGAGATGTGGGGGGAGACCTCCATCCAGCAACTTTGGAACAGTGCACAGATAGAGAAGGGCGCAGGAAAGGCGGCGAAGAAGATCATTATCAACCAGCTTACAGCAGATTGGCTGGCGTTAAAAAATGCTGCCACCCGCTATCCAAAGAAAAAAAAGCCCTCTCTGCCGCCGCAGAAACTCAAGCTGGAGACACGGGATAAAAAACAGCTGGGACTGGGGTTTTGTCCAGTCGCTTCAGAGCGCACGCGATGCTGTAATCTGATGACGCTCGATGCCATCGACAACTGTGGATTTGATTGCAGTTATTGCAGCATCCAGGCCTTCTATCACGAAGATAAAATCTACTTCGACCAGCGCTTTGCTGAAAAGCTGCAAACGCTTGAGCTGGATCCAAAGCAGATCTATCACATTGGAACCGGGCAATCTTCCGACTCACTGCTGTGGGGCAACAAGCACGGCATACTGGATACATTAACCGCCTTCGCCCGTGCCAATCCCAATGTTATTTTAGAGCTGAAAACCAAATCAAAAAACATTGCTTACCTGTTGGAGCATGAGATACCACCCAACATCATCTGCACCTGGTCGCTCAACACGCCCACCATCATCAGCAATGAAGAGCATCGTGCTGCAACACTGGATGATCGAATCAATGCCGCCCGGCAGGTTGCAGACAGAGGCATCGTGGTCGGCTTTCATTTCCACCCGATGATTCATTATGACAACTGGAAGGCAGACTACGGGAAGATCTTTCAGCGTCTGCAGGAGCTGTTCAAACCGGAAGAGGTGGCGCTGGTCTCATTTGGCACGCTGACCTACACGAAATCGGTGGTTAAGCAGATTCGCCAGCGGGGGCTGAAAAGCAAGATTTTACAGCTGCCATTGATTAACAGTGATGGAAAACTGAGCTATTCAGAGGAGGTGAAGCTGGAGATGTTTTCTCACGCCTACCGCAGCTTTGCAGCCTGGCATGGGCAGGTGTTTTTCTATCTCTGTATGGAGAACAACCGGCTATGGCAACCCGTGTTTGGTTACGCCTATCCTTCGAATGAGGATTTTGAATCTGCAATGAAGCGTGCGTATATGGCAAAGACAGGGGTTGCTGCCTGAGTCACTGTTTTGCTGCCACCAGTGTCAGCTTTGCCCGCACCAGCCCAGGCTCGTCTGTTGCGGAGACATTTATATTTTCCACATTGATTCCATAGGTTCCATTGATGGTCATCACCCATGCAATCATCTGATCAAAGGAGGCATCCTCCAGCCAGATCCTGGCCTTGTTGCTCCCTTCGGGGGTGATCCGTTTCATGGCCTCTTTAATGCCATTCTTGCGGCTGCTTTTGCTTACGACGGCCAGCAGCGTATCTCTCCCTGAGCCGCTCAGTTTGATTGCGCCACTGGCATTGGAGCGCAAGGATTTAGCCTCAAGCGCCACTCTCTCCAGGTGGGCCTTAAGATTTTTTTGTGCCGCCACCCTTGTTGTCAGCAGTGCGCTTTGATCCATAAAAGGCTCTATCAGAAACAGGTATCCGCCCATCACAACCAGTGCGATAAAACCGAAACCTAACATTTTTTTCTCGCGCGCCTGGAGTGTTGCCCACCATTTGGTCATGGCTGTTTGCGCTCCTGTATCATGATGCGGCCATCCACACCCTCTCTGCGCGATACTGCAGAGAGCACTTCAACCTTGATCTCGTGCTCTCGCCCCTGCAGCAGTTTTTGTTTAAAAACCTCAAACTGACTCAGATCTGATCCTCGCAGGCGCAGATTCAGGGTGCCACTTTTATAGTTCAACCCTTCCAGTTGCAGCGCTTTCTCTTTGTGCAGCTCTTCACCACTGACATAGAGCAGCGCCAGAAAGGTATCTGAACCACGACCATATTGCTGCCGCAGCTCAGCCAGCTTTTGATCGGCCTGTTGCCGCACGTTGCCACGTCTCATTTTGCCAGCATCAGGGAATGCATCGCGATAGAGTGTTTCAATATCCTGTGCCAGTCGCTTATCCTCCTGCACCAGTTGCCAGTGGCTGTAGCCTGCGCTTCCCAGCTGTAGCAGGCCGACCAGCACCAGCAGTGCGATTGCTGCGCGCCATGGTTTAAGTGTCATCAATGATGATGCATCCTGCCGCCCATAGTCACCCTGCAGGAGGTCAAGATCTGTATCTTTAGCCAGTGTGGCGGCCATCATGGCCATTGCGGTCTCTGGCACAGGTGAGATGTCCATTTCGCAGCCTGTCATATCCAGTGCGGCAAGATCAGGGGCGCTCTCTCCGCTGTACCAGACCCTGAGCTTTGGTTGCTCATCAGCTGTATATTCTTTCAGCAGACGGTTTACAACAGGCGGCAGGCTCTCTGGCTCCAACTCCAGGCCTTGCTCGCGGGCATAACGCAGCAGTGCCTTTTTATCTTCAATCAGAATCGTCCAGGCACCCTCTTGCCAGGGCAGCAGCAGCGGTGCAGCATAGGCCGATGCAGGCCGGATACCCAGCTGCATCAGTGTATCCAGATAGTGATCCAGGGATTGGCGTCGAATGATTGCGACCGGGATGTTGCCCTCAGCATCCTGCGCACCCCTGGCAAAATGGAGGTGGTCAATATCCTCTGCCAGCTGCTCTTCCACTGCGTATGGCAGCGCCCGGGCGATGCCTGCCGCATTGCGCGTGGGAATGGTCACGTGGGTCAGCAGTACATCCGCACCCGGCACCAGCAGAACCACCTGTCTGCCTTTGCAGACAGCGGCCAGCTCTTCGCCACCGCCACGCCCGACCCCGGCGCGTGGCTGCCCCTTGCTGTTGGCGGCCAGCCACTCAAACTGGTCGCCAGAAAAACGGATTAAAATCTGCTCTGCCACTAAAACATATCCTCTCGCATGCGCTGTAGTACCTCTATATCGCCTGTTGGTAATCGGCGCAGCAGGGATGCTACAGCCACCTTGCTCTTGCCTACCGTCACCTTGCTGTGCAGCCTGAAGTAGCTGCTCTCAACACCCAGCCCATCCCTTGAGGAGGTGGTGAGGTTGAAGCGCGCCAGGCCATCTGTCATGAAGCTGCCAACATCCTCATAGGGGGATCTTTTCATCTCATCGACCAGCGCCTCTGCATCCTTGTATTGAAAGCCCTTGAACCAGCTCTGTAGCACCTCTACCTCTGCGGTATTGACATTAAGTTCGACACGTTCCGGCAGTGCTGTGATAAAGCCTGCCAGCTTCTCATAGATCTCCGGGGTGAAGCCCTTTACCAATAGTAGCTCACTGGGGTGTGCCATCGGACGGTTTGCGGTGCTGTAGGGCGGGTCGAGTGATTGATAGAAGCCATCCTCGGCACCAAAATCTCTGGGTAATCTGTCTTCATCCAGCCAGTCCAGCAGGGCATCCGCCAGCTCATCCACTGGCAGCTCATCCAGCTCCAGATTTACCAGCAGCCGTTTAAAACGGTTGACATCCTCTTCGCTCACTACCGACGGTGGTGGCCGGACACCCGGTATCTGAGCCTCTTCGTCAGGTGGTCTCAGTAGCCGGTTGAGATCAAACAGCCCCTGCCGATCTACAATCTTTCCTTCCACCATGCCGCCTTCCACCTCATCCTTCATCGGCTCGTTCCACTCTTCGTCCTGGCTGTCAATCCCCGGGCCATTTTTGAGATCCTCAGCCAGCATGCCTTTGGCCCAGCTCTCGATACCCAGCAGATGCAGCCAGGCCTGGTCTGCACGCAACAGGTTTTCAGTGCGACGGATATCCACCTGCAGGCGCGAACTGATTGATACCGCTGCAATGGTAGCAGCAGCGACTACCAATAGCACAGTAACCAGGGCGACCCCCGCAGATTTTTTTGGTGCTCGGCTCATTAATTACAAAACTCAATACGGCGTGGCAAAAGTGCGGGTAATGGTGCCCCAATCCTCCAGCACAACCACCATCTCAACCGCTCTTGGCAGTGAATCCAGACTCACATCGGCACCCGGCACAGGCCAGCTGGAACTCCAGCCACCCTGCAAAAAGCTAAAGGCAATATCACTCACGCCGCGCAACAGCACCATCTTCCTGGGGGGGCTGTCATCTGCACGATCCAGCGCTGGCCAGACCAGGCGTTTCAGCTCATCCTCCTCCCACTGGTAGGCGACCCGATAGAGGCCACTGCGGCCTGGTCGGCGGGGGTGGTCTCTTCCCCCCCGGGTAAAGGCGATCTGGTAATCGGCCCCTGAATCGGCAAACAGCGCCGACTCCGGTTCACCATACTCGCCACGGATACTGCGCGGCACCATCTGCCGCATATCCTGCTGTATCAAGAGGAAGGCCATCTGTAGTTCGGTCAATCGCTCTGCGGCTCGTTCTGTGCCGTTGCGTGCATTCAGAACCGTCTTTAGTCCACCATAGGCCATTACGGACATTACCGAAAAAACCGCCAGCGCAATCAACACCTCAATCAGCGTGAAACCGCGACTGTTCTGCCCCAGGGACACTACTGTTTCACCTCGACATAGCCTGTGAGCAGGGCAAACACGGTTTCGCTGTTCTCCTGTTTAACCGCCACCTTCGCCTGCATGACATCCGGGTCGGGCGTTGAGGAGAGCAGGAGACTCCAGCTCCATATTCGGCCAGCCATCTCCTGCTCCCCCTCCTGCGAGCCAAGAGACGGGCTGTCGGATATCCGCAGCAGGGTCAGCTGATCCAGCGCGACCCAATGGGCAAGGGTTTTATTCTCCAGATAGGCCTGGTTTGAGGTGAAACTGCCTGCGGATTCAACCAGTGCCGCCATCGCAATAGCCAATACCGCAAGTGCCACCAGCACCTCCATGAGGCTAAACCCGGTTTGCCTTGCTATTGGGGTCACTGATCCGGTTCCTGAAAATGCACCTCGATCTCTCCGTTATCTTTGGCCTCGATTATGGTGGGCTCGGGATGATCAGGCGCGTAGATGCGCAACTGGAAGGGGGTAATCTCACCGCTGCTGTAAAAAATGATGGATGGCGCTGGCTGCCGGGTCTCTTTTTCTGTGGCCTCTTTTTTTATCGTGACCTCCGCGGGGGGGATGAGCTGTCCATCCTGCTGCAACTCCAGACGCCAACCCTGTGGCAATTGGTGATACTGGAGCAGATCACTATCCTCAAAAGCTACAGAATAATCTTTGATGGGCAGAACAAAGTGATAGCCATCCGCCTCAGCCAGCAGGCCAATCTCGCTCCCCTGCAAGATAGCCTGTTGTGCGGTCAGGGTCAGCAGCCGGTGCAGCCGTCTTGTCTCATCCTCCAGTGAAAGTGTGGTGCCGCCAAAGCCGGCCAGCACCCTTACAAATCCCGCTGAAATAAGCGAGATGATAAAAATAACAATCAGCAGCTCCAGCAGCGTAAAACCGGCTCGCGGGTGCCGCAAGGGCGTAAACTGGCCGGAGAGCCATCTTCCAGCCACTCGCTACTCCGCAGTCCAGTTCCCAATATCGGCATTGATCCCCTGGCCGCCTGGTGCATTGTCTGCGCCAAAGGAGTAGAGATCATATGCGCCATGTGTGCCAGGCTGAAGATAGTTATAGGGGTTGCCCCAGGGGTCTTTTGGCACACGGTCGATATAGCCGCCCTCCTGATAGCGGGCACCACTGGCAAGGCCGCCCGGTGCGGTGACCAGCGCTTCAATCCCCTGATCCGTGGTGGGGTAGGTGAAGTTGTCCAGACGGTAGAGATCCAGCGCAGCAGAGATCGAGCGAATATCCGACTGCACCTTGGTGATACGCGCCTCATCCGGTTTGCCCATGATTTTGGGCACCACAATGGCGGCCAGGATGCTCAGAATAACCACCACCACCATCACTTCAATCAGCGTGAAGCCGGATGCACTCCTCTTCCCGCTGCAGTTATGCCTTTTGGCAAACATCTTCACCTTACCTCCATAAATCATTAAGGACTCACCCCGGCCAGGGAGTCGATTGCCACTGCCCGGATACCAAACAGAGCCTACCATTAATAGCCGCTGTCAGGCATTATATTGGTGTTCGCCATCAAAGATAACCTTTGTAGGATCGGCACCATAATAAAACCAAAAGAGCCATTCACATCTATACTATAGCTTTGGATTTGCAAGAGACTCGAAACAGCCTGTGAACGATGCCCAGTCCCTTTTACCCCGGCTGCTGCCGACCGCAGCGGCACTTGGATCTGCGGCACTGCTTGCACTGGCTCTGTTCGATATGTTCAATGCCTACCATGCAACCCAGGGAACCGATCAAGAGGGCGAGATAATCCTGCGCAGCCGCAGCGAGGCACCTGCCAGCACGGTCAACCTGAGCCAGATCCCCGGCTGGCACCTGTTTGGTGATGGTTCCAGCCAGCCCCAGAACAGCGTTAAAAGAGAGATCATTGAAGCCCCCACAACCCCGCTGGCGCTGACCCTTCAGGGCACGATCCTCGGCAAATCCGGCACCGAGGAGAGCTGGGCCATTATCAGCTCATCCGACAATGCGCAGGCGATGTATCGGGTCGGTGACGAGATACCCGGTGGAGCCACGCTGTTCGCAGTGGAAGCTTTCCGGGTCATACTGGAGCGCAACGGGCGGCATGAATCCCTTGCGCTGCCCCGCCCCTCAATGGATGAAGAGGGGCAACAGATATTCACCACCCAGGAGCGTCAACCAGCAACCGTACGCAGCAGATCCGCTGCGGCGCAAAAGAGGGTGTCACGACCTGCCAGCGCCTCAGGCAACCAGCGTAGTGAGCGGCAGGCGCTGATCGACGAGATGGCAGAGTTGCGCAAGAGGTTTGCCCGGTAAATGTCAGGAGCCAGCCGTGCAGCTTGAATCGATCCACATTTCCCGCATAATGAATCCGTTGCCCATAGCATCCAGCCTACAATAATAGCAATAACAGAAATCAACCCGAATTAAGGAACAAAGAAACGGTACCCTATGTTCAAGCGTCTCCAGTTAATCTTTTTACTGTTCATCCTCTGCGGGCCGCTCTGGGCCGAGGGCACCCTTACGCTGAATCTGAACAATGCCGACATCCGGGTGCTGATCAATACCGTATCCGAGATGACCGGCAAGAATTTCATTGTAGACCCGCGCGTCAAGGGCAAGGTAACGGTCATCTCATCCACCCCCAGCAACCGTAACCACATCTACGAGATCTTTCTCTCTGTGCTCAAGGTGCATGGGTTTGCGGTGGTCCCCAGCGGCGACATCAACAAGATTGTGCCCAATACCATCGCCAAACAGGACAACATTCGCACCATCACCCAGACCCAGACCCACCGCACGGATGAGACGGTTACCCGCGTCATCTCCGTCAAGCATGTGATGGCCTCGCAACTGGTGCCTATTCTGCGCCCACTGATGCCACAGCAGGCGCATCTGGGCGTGCATGCGGACAGCAACACACTGATCATCTCCGACTCCATTGCCAACATGGAGCGTGTTATCAGCATTGTCCGGCGCATCGACCGGCTCGGCAGCAACGAAGTGGAGATCCTCCCGCTGGAGCATGCCAACGCGGCAGATCTGGTTCAGGTACTGACATCGCTGCGCAACAACACACAAAAGGGCAAGGCACCGCCGGGGCAGCAGCCCATTCTGGTAGCCGACCCCCGAACCAACAGCATCCTGCTGGGCGGAAACCCGGATCTGCGGCTGGAGCTGCGCGCACTGATCGCACATCTGGATACGCCGGTTACTGTCGAAGGGCAGACCGAGGTGGTCTACCTGCGCTATGCCCAGGCCAAGGATTTGGTAACGGTGCTGCAAGGCATCGGCAGCAAACAGCTGGAGGCCGAAAAAGAGGTCAAGAAAGGGGCGCAGGCAAAACCCCAGTTTGATATTCAGGCCGATGAAGCGACCAATGCGCTGGTCATCACCGCCCCGCCGCTGATCATGCGTTCGCTCAAGCAGGTCATCAACCAGCTGGATATCCGCCGCGCCCAGGTCTACATCGAGGCCGTGATTGCAGAGCTGACTGATGACAAGACGAGGGAGCTGGGAGTGGAGTGGCAGACCTCATCCCCTGCCGCCACTGATACCACCCCTGGCGGTAAGGGCTTTGATGCGCAATCCCTTCTGCCATTCACCAATGCAGGACAAGGGTTTAGCCTGGGTTACTACACCGGTGGCAGCCTGCGTGCGGCGGTTAGAGCCTTTGCGGGTGATACGGATACCAATATACTCTCCACGCCATCACTGCTTACACTGGATAACGAGAAAGCCACCATCCATGTCGGCGAAAATGTCCCCTTTGTTACGGGGCAGTACACCCCATCCACTGGCAATAACACCTCCACCCCGTTCCAGACCATTGAACGCCATGATGTGGGCATCAAGCTGACGGTCACCCCGCAGATCAATGAGGGTGACACCATCAAACTAAAGATCGAGCAGGAGGTCTCCAGTGTCACAACTGCCACCACGGCAGCTGACCTGATAACCAATAAACGCACACTGGAAACCACCATCCTGGTGGATGACAAACAGACCATCGTGCTGGGTGGGCTGATCAAAGACAACCTGACTGAAACGCTCTCCAAGGTGCCGCTGTTGGGAGACATCCCGATACTGGGTATTCTGTTCAGAAACACCAGCTCTACAACCAACAAAACCAACCTGATGGTTTTTCTGCGCCCCGAGATCATCCGCGACCGGCGCACCAGCCTGCGGCTGACCAACTCAAAATATGACTACATCAGAAATCTGCAGATGAACATCGACAAGAATCAGGAGAGGTGGCAACTCAATCTGGCACCTGATGAGAGCCGTCCGTTATTGCCCCTGCTGAATAATGGGGCACCCGTAAGCGACATATCTGAACCCCTCCGCAGTGATTAGATAAGATCAGATGGCCGAGCCGCAAAACGACCAGCAGGATCACGCCCAACTCCCCTACAGCTTCGCCAAACGGCATGGTGTGCTGATCAAAACGGGGGATGACGAAAAGGCCACCATCGCACACCTTGAAGAGAGCACGGCGCTGGCACTGATCGAGGCCCAGCGCTACCTTGGCTCCCCGGCCCGTTTTGAGCCGCTCACGGAGGATGAATTTAATATCCTGCTGCAAAAGACCTACGAGCAGGGCTCTGCCCAGGCCCAGCAGATGATGGATGACATCGGCGATGACCTGGATCTGAACGACATTGCCGATCAGCTGCCCGAACCCGAAGATCTGCTTGAAAGCGCCGACGAGGCCCCGATCATCCGCC
>JALSJZ010000056.1 GCA_026989135.1 Sedimenticola sp.
GCTCCGCTACCCCGCACGCACACCCATGTTGAAACAACAGATTCAGGGCGACATGAAGGCCGCCATGAAGAGTGGTGACAAGCGCACGCTTGGCACGATTCGACTGCTCCTGGCCGCTATCAAGCAGATCGAGGTAGACAGCCGCACGGAGGTGGATGATGCACAGGTACTGGCCATCTTGGACAAGATGGTCAAACAGCGCCGGGACTCCATAACGCAATACGAAAGTGCTGGGCGTACCGAGCTGGCCGAGCAGGAGCTCTTCGAGATCGGCGTTCTGAAAGAGTATCTGCCACAGCCCCTGAGTGATGATGAAATCGCCGCCATGGTGGCCGATGCCATCGCCAGCTGCGGTGCTGAAACCATGCGCGACATGGGCAAGGTGATGGGGCAACTCAAACCGAAAATGCAGGGACGCGCCGATATGGGTGCTGTCAGCGCCCTGATCAAGCAACAGCTTGGGAGCTAACCGGATTTAGCACCACCGCCTGGGCCACAAAAATCCTATGGCTGGCAGAATACCCTCCACCTTCATTGATAGCCTGTTGAGCAGGGTCGATATTGTCGATCTGATCAATCAACGCATACCGCTGAAAAAAGCCGGCAAGGATTACCAGGCCTGCTGCCCTTTTCACGATGAAAAGACCCCCTCCTTCACCGTAAGCCACGAAAAACAGTTCTATCACTGCTTTGGGTGCAGTGCTCATGGATCAGCCATCGGCTTTTTGATGGACTACGACAACATGAGTTTCGTTGAAGCCATTGAAGAGCTGGCTCATCAAGCCGGTGTAGAGGTTCCCCGTGAAGGTGGTCAGAACGCAGGGCCCGATTGTCGGCCGCTCTATGCGGCCCTGGAGCAGGCCGCCGATTACTACGCCAAGCAGCTGCGAAACCATGCGCAGGCTCAGCAGGCCGTCGCTTATCTGAAGCAGCGGGGCGTCAGCGGTGAGATTGCCAAGGATTTCAATATCGGCTACGCCCCGCCTGGCTGGGATAACCTGATAAAACAGCAAGGCCAGGATGCACAAGCCCTGAAGCAACTGCGCGAAAGCGGCATGACCCTGGAGTCTGAAAACAGATGCTATGACCGTTTTCGTGATCGCATCATGTTCCCCATCAGGGATCATCGAGGACGGACGGTTGGGTTTGGCGGACGCATTCTAGGAGACGAAAAGCCAAAGTATCTCAATTCACCCGAAACCCCCATCTTCCACAAAGGGCGCGAACTCTACGGCCTGCATGAGGCGCACAAGGCATTACGAAAGATAGAGCGGCTACTGGTTGTCGAAGGTTACATGGATGTCGTGGCACTGGCGCAATTTGGCATCCGCTACGCAGTGGCAACGCTGGGTACCGCCACCACCTCTGACCACCTGGAGCGCATTTTCCGAACCGCGCCAGAGGTGATCTTCTGTTTTGACGGCGACCGCGCCGGGCGGGATGCTGGCTGGAAAGCACTCAATACAACCCTGCCCCTGATACGCGAAGGCCGTGAGGCGCGCTTCCTGTTTCTCCCCGATGGTGAAGACCCGGACACGCTGGTACGCAAAGAGGGGAGCGATGCATTTGAACAGCGTATCCAAAATGCCACGCCACTCTCCCAGTTCCTGTTTGACAAGCTCTCTGAGCAGGTCGATATGAGCAGCCTGGATGGGCGCGCCCGGCTGGATGAGCTGGCAAAGCCGCTGATTGCCAAACTTCCGCAAGGCACCTTCAGAGAGATGATGGAAGAGCATCTGAACAAACTGGTTGGCCGTGAGGCCAAACATGTTGCCCACCAGCCAGTCACCGCAAGCAGGAGACAACAACCCCGGCTGAGGCAGAACGGGCTTGAGCGCATGACCCCGGTGCGCTGGGCCATCATCCTGCTGCTGAAACAGCCTGAGCTGGCGCAGATGCCCGACCTGCCAACCCACTGGGAAGCACTGGATAAACCAGGGGTCGACCTGCTTGCCGAGCTGCTGCGTACAATCCAGGAAAATCCATCACTCGCAAGCAACAAGGGGGCGCTGTTTGAGCGCTGGCGCGGCCGAAAAGAGGGGCAATATCTGAGCAAACTGGCAAGCACCGAGCTGCCAGCCCATGAGTATGCTGCTGAATTCAAAGATGCACTCACGCACCTGCAAAAGCAACTTGAAGAGCAGCTGCAGGATCAGCTGCTTGAACAGTACCGACAAGGTACGATTACAGAGGCGCAATATAAAGAGCGCCTGCGCCAGCGATACCCAGGGAGATAGCAGTGGTAAAGTGAACAACCACACAAAAAGAGACTCTAACCTAGAACAGGTCGGCACAGCGTGCTAAACTGGTTCGTTTATGCAAACTCTATTACTTAATTCGCCCGTCGGCGCCAGGTTGGAAATGGATCAACAAGAGCAGCAATCAAAGCTAAAACAATTGATCGCCAAAGGCAAGGAGCAAGGCTTCCTTACCTACGCAGAGGTCAATGACCACCTCCCCCCCGGTATCGTAGAAGCTGATCAGATTGAAGACATTGTTCGCATGATCAATGACATGGGCATCCTGGTGCATGAAACCGCGCCCGATGCCGATGATCAGACACTGGCACAAGTCGCCGCAACAACCGATGACGATGCCGCTGAAGCAGCTGCTGCCGCACTGGCAAGCGTCGACAGCGAATTCGGTCGCACCACAGACCCCGTACGCATGTACATGCGTGAAATGGGCACTGTAGAGCTGCTCACCCGCGAAGGGGAGCTAAAGATTGCAAAACGCATTGAAGAGGGTCTGAAGCAGGTATCTGCTGCCATATCAACATACCCTGGTGCAGTCGCTATATTGCTTTCCATGCTGGATGAGTTCAAGCAGGGCAACATCCGTCTCACTGATATTATCAGCGGCTTTGTCGATCCAAATGAGACAGATGAGATTGCGCGCCCCAATACCACCGGCGCAAAAGAGGAGAAGGACGAGGATGAGGAAGAGATAGATACCGGCCCTGATCCCGAAGAGGCACTCGAAAAAGCAGCAGAGCTGCACAGGCTCACCAATATATGGGTCAGCAGCCTTGAGACAAATGGCCGCAACCATGATGAGACAAAGCAGGCTGGCGAAGCGGTAACGGCGCTGTTTCTTGAGTTCAGGCTGATCCCGCGCGTATTCCATACTCTGACCAACGCGCTACGCCAGACGATTGCGCGCATCCGCGCCCAGGAGCGTGCGATAATGAACCTGTGCATCACGCAAGCCAAGATGCCACGCAGGAGTTTTATCAGCACGTTCCCCGAAAATGAGACCAACCTGGATTGGCTACAGACCCAGATAGATGCTGGCAAAGGTTACTCTGAAAATCTAAAGGAGCACGCCGAAGAGATTCAGCGGCTCCAAAAACGCCTGCTTGAGTTGGAAAAAGATTGCCACCTGAGCATTAGCGAAATCAAAGAGACCAATCGCCGCATGTCAATCGGCGAAGCCAAGGCACGGCGCGCCAAAAAAGAGATGGTGGAAGCCAACCTGAGGCTGGTCATCTCCATTGCCAAAAAATATACCAATCGTGGCCTGCAATTTCTGGATCTCATCCAGGAGGGCAATATTGGTCTCATGAAAGCGGTCGATAAATTTGAATACCGGCGCGGCTATAAATTCTCCACCTACGCAACCTGGTGGATCAGGCAGGCCATTACCCGCTCTATTGCAGATCAGGCTCGTACCATTCGTATTCCAGTGCATATGATTGAGACCATCAACAAGCTCAATCGTATCTCCCGGCAGATGCTTCAGGAGATGGGGCGCGAAGCCACGCCGGAAGAGCTGTCTGAGCGCATGGAGATGCCAGAAGACAAGGTGCGCAAGGTACTGAAGATCGCTAAAGAGCCCATCTCAATGGAGACACCTATTGGCGATGACGAAGACTCCCATCTTGGTGATTTTATTGAGGATGCGGGTGTGGTCTCTCCAGCAGATTCGGCAACCGTTGAAGGGCTGCGTGAAGCAACGCAAAACATGCTCACCAGCCTGACCTCACGTGAAGCAAAGGTACTGCGTATGCGCTTTGGTATCGACATGAACACCGACCACACCCTGGAAGAGGTTGGCAAACAATTTGACGTGACCCGTGAACGTATCCGTCAGATTGAAGCAAAGGCTCTGCGCAAGCTTCGTCACCCCTCACGCTCCGAGCGTATGCGAAGTTTTTTGGATTCTGATAATCAATAATTGCTATAATCCGCCAGCATAAAAATCGGGGCCTGTAGCTCAGTTGGTTAGAGCAGGGGACTCATAATCCCTTGGTCGTAGGTTC
>JALSJZ010000057.1 GCA_026989135.1 Sedimenticola sp.
GGGGCGCGCATCTACGCTGAGCTGGCGGGGTGTGGCATGTCAGCGGATGCGGGTCATATAACCGACCCATCATCGGATGGCGCGGCGAGAGCGATCAAGGCGGCACTGGACGATGCCTCTATGAACCCTGGCGATGTGGATTATGTAAATGCGCATGGCACAGGAACCAAGGCAAATGATGTGTCGGAAACCCAGGCGCTGCATCAGGTGTTTGGTGAGCATGCAGCGCAGTTAATGGTCTCTGGCACAAAGTCCATGCACGGGCACCCTTTAGGTGCGGCAGGGGCGCTGGAGCTTGTCGCAACGGTGTTGGCAATCAAGCATGGCATTATTCCACCCACGGCTAATTTTACAGAGGCTGGTGAAGGGTGTGATCTGGACTATGTGCCAAATCAGGCGCGTGAAAAGAGGATTAAGAGCGCGGTTTCAAATTCGTTTGCTTTTGGTGGCCTGAATGCTGTGCTGGCGATTCGCGCCATGGATGGCACGTTCCCTAATCAAACCAATGGATCAAACTAATGGCCGTGCATTGTGTGATCCTGTTCGGCCATATAGTCTAATAGTGCCTTGCGTGTTTTATTAAAGGATATTCGTATCTCATCCGTGACTAGACCTGCACTCTCCTTAAAGCCAGCAGTATCGAGGTGCGAGGCTTTGATACTGGCTTTATAAACAGCCAATGCGCCAAGGTTTCCAGCGCTGTCCTTAAACGCAAGAGCATGATCAATAAATGACTGGTATCTGTTTTCGGCAATGGCTCTTTCCATGTCGTCAAGCAGCGCTTCGCTGTTGAGAAGAAAGCTGTTGATGAGGTTATGAACGAACTCCTGCCCTGAGCCCAGCTCTTCAAGATCGCGCAGTGTGGCGCGTCCCAATATGGCGCTGCTGTGTTGCTTGCAATCCTCTGCTTTTATCTTTTGATCCGGCTTTGTGGAAGGAAGCCGTCTGTTGCAATCCGCAACCGCCTGCTTGATGGCCGCTATTAAAGTATGGTGTTGAATCTCTCCGATAAGGCAGGCATCAATATCCAGTCCATTACAGTGGTTAATGATCTGTGAGCCAGGCTCCGGGATGAAGAGCATAAACGGCATCCACGGGCCGTTTTGGCGAGTGAAATGGTATAGCTTGATCGCTTCAATGCCATTCATGATGGGCATTTCAAGCTCAAAGATGGCCAGATCAAAGTTATAGCTGTCGAGTGCATTCAGCGCCTGTTCGCCATTTTCAACAGCAAATGCCTGATGCCGGGTTTTTTTAAGTATGCTTTGAATGCGCTTCAGGTGAGCCGGGCTTGCGGCCACTAAAATATCCAGCGGTGGCAGTGATGACTGCTCACGTCTGTAGTGGTGGATAAAACTGACAACATTTTGCGAAGAGTGCTGCTGTATATTGGTTGTTGAATGCAGTGCATTGTATAGCAGTGATTTATTTATGGGCGTTAGCAATATGTGTGAATAGCCTGCGGCTGCCAGTTGCTGATCTCGATCCGGGCTGTTTTCCGGGCCAAGATGGATCAGTGACAGATTTTGCAGGGAGGGTTCTGAGCGGATTGAGTTTGCAAACTGCACGGGCTCCATATCCAGTTGGCGCTGATCTACAATGACTGTGTGATAGGGGTTGTTGTTGTCAGAGGCGGAGAGTATCTCTGTAATGGCACGCACGGTATTGCTACAGACTTTTACCTGAGCCTTCCAACCCGCTAGGTGAGCAAGAATTTGATGACGGTCGGAACGGTCGGATGTTATTAATACGAGGCGGGTATCTTCCAGTTTCCAATCCCTGGTTTGTCTCTCTTTTGGCGTAGATGTTTTTTTGGCAAGAGGAGATGGCGTGCTGTTTTCAGCTGTTCCAACGGTTGGGTGGTCAGTGGTTTGCTCTGGCAGAAGATCGGTGCATTTTCCCTGCGGAACAGTATATAACCGGCGGGCGATAAAAAAGGTGCTTAAAAAAAGCACGCTCAATACCCCGATCTCAATAGCAGGCGGCCCCTTCCACAGATCATGGAGCAGCCATGTGGTAATGGCTGCACCTATGCTGAAGGTTGCTGCAATGATGTCACTGTGCCGCCGTCCGTTTTTTTTCATAATACTACCTCCCTATGTTGATATTGTCCCTGTCCTGTATGTTGGTTTGAATGGCAATAATGTTAGGTAACTGATTAAAAAAAGCATCTATGCAATCGGGGTCAAAATGTTTCCCTCTCTCCTTTTTCAGATGATCCAGGGATTGATCCAGTGTCCATGCTGATTTGTAGGGGCGCTCTGACATCAGTGCATCAAATACATCGGATACAGCTACCAATCGGGCTTCTATCGGTATATCCGTGCCAACCAGATTGGCCGGGTATCCCCTGCCGTTATACTGTTCATGGTGGTTCAGCGCAATGATGGCCCCGGCTTGCAGGTACTCAGAAGGGCTGTCGCGCAGAATATTGTAGCCAATCTGTGTGTGGGTTTTCATGGCCTGCCACTCAGAAGGTGAAAGCTTACCCCGTTTTAACAAAACATGATCAGGGATGCCGATCTTTCCAATATCGTGCATCGGTGCGGCATGCTGAATAATGCTGCACTTCTCTTCCGGGAGCTCAAGCTCTTGGGCAATCAGTCGGGAGTATTGTGCCATGCGCTCAATATGTTTTCCGGTATCTTCATCACGGTATTCACCGGCTTTGGCCAGGCGCAGGATGGTCTCCTGTTCACGCGATTTTAATTCGGCTGTTTTTGCATTGATCTCCTGTTCAAGCCAGCGTGCCCGGTCTTTGATAATGCTTTGCTGTTGGCGCAGTTTGAGCAGATTCCGGCAGCGCGCCCGGCATTCGTGGTGGTCGATGGGTTTGGTCAGAAAATCGGTCGCGCCGGCCTCAAGCGCCCTGTAGCGCACGCTCTTCTCTTCTACGCAGGTGATCATAACAATGGGGATGTCGGAACAGCTGGGGATCTGACGTAGCCACTGGGTAAATTCGATGCCATCCATGTTGGGCATTTTGTAGTCGGAAAGGATGAGGTCGTGCGGGTTGGATTTTGCCCACTTTAGCGCCTGAACCGGGTCACCAAATGATTTGACGTGGATGTTGTCACCGATCGACCCCATCAGCTCTTCAAGTATCATTCTGCTGATAGATTGGTCATCTACAATGAGGATCGTTGCCATTGAGCGTCTCGAGTGTAGTGTGTGCTCGTAACCTTCTAAATCCTTTTGTTAGTAGCATCATATAGCTATATGAAAGTATAGGCAATACAAGCCAGGGTTACTATTATCGGCGAGAATGATGAATTCTTTAGAGCGACTGGATCTTCTCCAGTTGGGATTGCAGCTGGGTAATGGCAATCTTCAGATCGTCGGCTTTTTTCTGCTCTTTTGCCACGATGGCTGCAGGAGCCTTGTCGATAAAATTGGCGTTGGATAGCTTGCCCGTAATACGCTCCAGATCTTTTTGTCGTTTGGTCAGCTCCTTGTCCAGACGTGCCAGCTCGGCGGCCTTGTCGATCAGCCCCGCCATTGGGATGAGCACCTTCATCTCACCCACCAGTGCGGTGGCAGACTCCGGGGCATTCTGATCAGCGTCCAACCAGGTGATGGATTCCAGCCGTGCCAGGGCATCGAGATAGTGCCGGTTATTTTCAAGATAGGCGGCATCCTGCTCGCTGCCATTTTGTAGAAGAACCGGCAGGGGCTTGCCGGGTTTGATATTCATCTCACCACGGATGCGGCGAATGCCCAGAATAAACTGCATCACCCACTCCATCTCGGCCACTGCCTGCTCGTCAATGGCATCGGCAAGAGAGACGGGGTAGGGTTGCAGCATGATGGTCTCGCCAGAGCGCCCGGCCAGTGGTGCCACCTGCTGCCAGATCTCTTCGGTGATAAAGGGCATGATGGGGTGCGCCAGCCGCAGCAGGGATTCCAGCACGGTCACCAGGGTATGACGCGCCCCGCGCTTGGCGGCTGCGGAGCTTTCGTCACTCTGCAGGATGGGTTTGGAGAGCTCCAGATACCAGTCGCAATACTCATTCCAGGTGAATTCGTAGAGGGCTTTGGCGGCATGGTCAAAACGATAACTGTTTATGGCATCGGTGACGTTCTGCTTGGTTATCTGCAGACGGGAGATGATCCAGCGATCAGCCACACTCAGTTGCAGCGCACCACCGCCTTCACCGCAATCTTCACCTTCGGTGTTCATCAGCACATAG
>JALSJZ010000058.1 GCA_026989135.1 Sedimenticola sp.
TGGCTCTGATAACGGATCATGGCTGCACGGTTTCCGCTGCTGTTGGCTTGTTTTTCGTGCATATTATACCGAAAATCCGCATATTATTATAGCAATATCAGTTGGTTATGTTTTTTGAGCAGGCTCTTCATAGCAGATAAAAACCGCCCTATAAAAAAACGGGAGCTATATAGCCCCCGTTTTTTACTGCTAATGATGTGTGGTTTTATTGCATACGCAACTCAACCCTACGATTATCAGCACGACCTGCTGCGGTATCATTGGTTGCTATTGGCTGCTCCTCACCAAAACCTTTTGCTATAAGGCTGGAGGCCTTTACGCCTTTTGATGCCAAATATCTGCGCACTGAATCAGCACGACGTTGAGAGAGCATTTTGTTGTATGCAGCGGAGCCTCTGCTATCAGTGTGGCCAGCGATTGTAACCTTTATATCCGGGCGTTTTTTCAGTGAATCGGCTACACCGTTCAGAATTGATTTTGCCTGTGCGGTCAGTACAGCAGAGTCATTTTCAAAATTGACACCTTTAAGCACTATTGGCTCAGCACAGCCCTTGCGGTCAACCTTGACTCCAGCTGGTGTCTCTGGGCAACGATCTTTTCTGTCTACAACGCCATCGCCGTCTGAATCCAGCTCACATCCATTGCGATCAACCGCTGCGCCACGAGGGGTGCCTGGGCATTTGTCTTTACTGTCTACAACGCCGTCACCATCTGAGTCCAGCTCTTGTTGACAGCCATACTGATCAACTTTGGCACCTTTTGGTGTGCCAGGGCAGTTGTCTTTGCTATCGACTACACCATCACCGTCAGAGTCCAGCTCGCACCCGTTACCATCGACCTTTATGCCTTTGGGTGTTCCAGGGCATTTATCTTTACTATCTATAACACCATCGCGATCTGAATCCAGAATACATACAGAGCGCGGCTCATCTGTTAGCCAGCGATCTTTCCAGCATTTGCATTCGCATGCTGAATTTCCGGCTGCCTCTCCTTGGGAAGCAGCTTGCGCAACACCAAGCAGCCCCATATTAAAAGCAACGCATAATGCGAAGCTGGCTATTTTCACGTTTAGCTTGCTGCATCCCATGATCTCTCTCCTGTAGGGCATTATAATTTGCAAATGGCGTATTTACTGGACGGATTATAACTGTCTGCCCAGGTTTTTCCAGTTGAAAAATAACCCTGTATTACGCTCAGGAAAGCAAAGGTTTTTTATTGCGAATGGAACCGAATGCTTTATAAAAGGCTCGCAGGAATAAGCATCTGAGTAGCAGGCTTGTCTATGTGTGGGTAGTGATGCAATATGTAGTGAGCCAAGTGACTATCCCCTTAAAAAATGTCACTTTGCCTTGAGGATAAAAAACCCGGTTCAGCTGCATGCGGAACCGGGTTTTTTGGGCTTGATAAAACCGGGCTTACTTTTTAGCAATTGTTGCTTTTTCAATCATCAGGGGGTAGAGGTATCCAGAGCCAAAGTCGACATTGACAGACACCGTGCCTGTAATAATCACTTCGTCACCAACTTGGGCGGTCTCCTGGCTTGTTATCGTAAGGTCATTACTGCCCTGTGTGCCTGTTCCATCTTGCAGGTGCAGGAAGTTGCGGTTCATGATTCCATTGTTTACCTTTACGACCTTGCCATGAATCTGAATCTGTTGGCCATTTAGCTGGTCTTTTTCCTGGTAGACTGCTTCAACTGTTTTTGTCACGGGGTCAGAGGCTAATGTTGCTGCTGAGCCAACGCAGAGAGCGGCGGCAAGCAGGCAGATACTAAGACGCTTCATGTACGATACTCCTGATGGATAATGTATGTTTTTCGGTCTGTTGATCTTACAGATCAATAGCCCCGGTGTAAATTAGCATGAATGATACCAATAGTTGTGATGCAGATGCACAAGCGCCTTACCAGGCGTTGACGCCAAATCTTATTCTGGATGCGCTGGAGGCCGAGGGCTATCGGTGCGATGGGCGTCTGTTGCCGCTCAATAGCTATGAGAACCGGGTCTATCGGGTGGGGCTGGATGATTCTGCCCCCATTGTGGCCAAGTTTTATCGCCCTGGGCGCTGGAGTGATGATGCCATTCATGAAGAGCATGATTTCTCTAATGAGTTGGCAGCGTTGGAGCTGCCGGTGGTTGCTCCGATTAAAAATGCTGCTGGATTCACCCTCTGTCAATACCATGAATTTCGGTTTTCAATCTCACCAAACTGTGGCGGGCGCTGGCAGGAGATGGACAACCCTGACCACCTTGCCTGGATGGGGCGCTTTATAGCGCGTATTCATGCCACTGGTGCTGCAAAGGCGTTTAAACATCGGCATGCCGTATCCATTGAGCAATATGGCATCAAACCCTATCAATATATCCTGACAAACAACTTCCTCCCTATGGAGCTGGAGAGACCCTACCAGGTACTGCTTGAGGCACTTATTCCACGTATTCACTCCGCCTTTGAGGCGGCGGGTGCGCTGAAAGTGATCCGCCTGCATGGTGACTGTCACCTGGGCAATATACTCTGGACAGATGCCGGCCCCCATTTTGTGGATTTTGATGACTGCTGCATGGGGCCTGCGGTGCAGGATCTGTGGATGATGCTCTCAGGTGATCGAGAGCAGATGACAACCCAGCTGGCTCACCTGCTGGATGGCTACAGCGAGTTTTATGATTTTGATGCGCGCGAGCTGCATTTGGTAGAGGCATTGCGTACGCTACGCATGATTCACTACTCCGCCTGGCTGGCGCGTCGATGGGGTGATCCGGCTTTTCCTGCCAGCTTCCCCTGGTTCAATACCCAAAGATACTGGGAGGAGCAGATCCTCTCGCTAAAAGAGCAGATGGCGCTGTTGGATGAGCCGCCTCTTCAATGGATGTTATGAGAAGAGGCGACCCAGCCAGGATCTCCCTTGGCCGCTATCGGCAACCCCTTTTTTCGTAAGGGCGCGAGGCTTGACCGGTCGAACGATGATGTTTTTCAGGCACTGTGAGCAGATCTGGCTGTAGAGACCCCTCGACTCTTTCAGCAGTGTCTCCCGGTCACGAACGAAATAGTCGTTAACGGTATTGTTAAAGGCATCGGCAATGGACTGGAAGCCTTTGAAGGTATCCGCAATCACAAATTGGGTTGCATCATTATCCAGAAACCCCAGCTCTGCAATCATCTGCTGGAAGGTCATATCCTTCTCTTTATGGCTGCCGATAAGACTCTGGAGCTTTATCTTCAGAACCTCACCAAAACGCCTGAAATAGTCGGGCTTGTTGTCACTTGGAGCGGCCACTGTGCGGTCTACCACAAGCTTCAACTCCGATACGCTTTGAATGAGGTGGTAGGTTGTGAGATCTGAGATATAGTGCCTCATAACCGTGAAATCAATGCGCTCATTTGCATAAGCAAGAAATTCTGAGTTGGAGAAGAGGATAGAGTAGATCCTGATCCACTCTGTAATCTGGGTCGGTGATATGAGGGTAGGTACACCCAGTGCCGTTCGCTCAAGCTCTGCAAAGGCCGTATTGGCAGCAGATTGTTCACGAATGGGCGAAATCGTAAAGACCCCTTCCAGATTTATGGTCTTCTCCAGTGAGATGCGCACCTTGTCTTCATCTTCGGGGCTGAGCTCTGTGCCTGTGGTTGTCAGCTGTTTCAGATACTCTTTTGTTTGTGCCAGCTCGGCCTCAATCATGCCGTGCCGGATCTCCATCTGCCGCTCGGCTGAACGATATTCATCGACAAATGTGCGGGCGAGACGCTTTAATATAGCCTCCTGGTCTGTGTTGATCTCTGTGACCAGCTCCTCTAAAAAATGGCGTGCTTTCCGGGAGAGATCAGGATCTCCCCGATAGGTAAAGTGGCTTGAGATAGCAGCAAGCAGCTTTTTATGTTCAGCAACGGGCAGGATTTTTCGTTTCCAGAGAAACTGGAACAGCTTGATTACATTGATTCTAAACCTGAATTGCTGAATCAATGATGGCTCCTGTCCCGTGATAATGTAATGGGGGAAGAGGGTGTAGCTTGAGATCTCTTTAGCCGATATGGATTCTGCTTCAGAATCTGACGCTGGCTTAACTATGGCCGGGTTTTTGTTATGAAGCGGAGCATCTGCCGCCTCAAAAATATTAATAAAATAGGGCTTGATGGAGAGGTATCGGTAATTTGATTTGAGCTTTTTATGCAAAAGCTCAATCAATCTGGA
>JALSJZ010000059.1 GCA_026989135.1 Sedimenticola sp.
ACCGGCATGCAGGTCGCAAATGCCGGGGCGAACCCGACGCTCAATCTTGAGGGTGACCATGACCCTGACTTCACCGGACTCGATCAGGAAGAGTGAGCGCCCCTCTGTCCCCTCCTTCAATATCTGCTCACCGGCCTGAAAGCTGCGGCTGTTCCAGGCAACGCCTTCGCGAAATTTGGCATCATTAATGATCTTTCTAAGGTCATTGCCGATAGCGGCCTGCTGCTGAAGAGTTGGTGCGGCGTGTTCAGATTGCATGATTTGCTGGTCTCATAAATTATACCGTAATCATAGCCTATTAATGTTCAGTCAGGCTTGGTGTATGGCTATATGTCATAGTAAACCGTCTCTTTGGGTGGGGTCTCTTTCTCCTCCAGCAGCCGCACTTTTTGCATCAGTGAACCCAACTCATTTTCAAGCAGCGTATTGCAGGTTTCTGACTCTTTGAGCATCTGCTCCAACCGCTGAGTCTCACTGTTGCCTTGCTGGGCTGTTGATTCAGTTTTGGTTTGCTCTTCAAGGGTGTTTATCTTGCTCTGTAACTCAGAGAGCTCATTCTCCAGCAGCTCTACACAGGTCTCAGACTCATTAAGCATCTGCTTCATACTCTGGTGGTCATGCTGGCTTTCTGTCTGGCTGTTTTCTATCAGTTTTGAGGGATTTTTGTAACCCAGTTTCATGAGCTCCAGCTCCAGCTCGCGAATGGTCTCCTGCTGTTTGTCAGCTTTTGCTTTGAGTCGCTCAAATTCCATTGATCCATTGGTTTGCAGATCACTGTTCTGGTCGTTGGGATCGGTTTCTGGAGGGGTGGCTTCGGCCTGTGGTGAATGCGTCAGGGTTGCAATTTTATCTTCCAGGGTATGGATGGTCTGCTGTAACTGGTCAGCCGTTTTTTCATGCTCACAAATCGCTACAGTGAGTCGTTCAGCCTCTGTTTTGCTGGTGATGAGCTGGTTGGCTATCTCGCTGCGCAACTTTTCAGATTGATGCAGGTTTTCAATCTCCTCCTTGAGGCTGGCGATCTCTGCCAGATATTTCTCTGCGGCCTCCTCTGCCTTTTTTAAGGCGCTGATGTTGTTATGCAGCAGCTCTCTTATGACATCACCCCGCGCTTTCTCTTCCCGGTACAGGTTTCTGAAATCGAGCAGTTCATCCTGAAGGCGGTGAACCAGCAGTTGCCACTCTCTATCTGATTTTATATAGAGATAGATCAGGACAATAAGCAGCCCCAGTGTTGTAAAAAACACTTCGGCCATGATGAACAGATAGTGTGTTGGTATCTCCATCTCCTTTAACACTATCGGCATATCTTTGGAAAATATAAGTTTTCCCTGGTGGTTAAGGGGGTTGATCCAGTATTTCGGTATCTGCGTGCGAGTAGGGTGGGGCGCAACAGCAAAGTATGACCAGGGGTGAGCTGCTGCTGTTGCCTATCTTGTGCGGGGTTTGAGGTGGAATACAGATGCTGTCACCTGCCTGAACCGGGAACTCTTTATCGCCAAGCTGCATCCACCCTTCTCCAGAGGTTATGTGGTAAATCTCTTCCGATTGGTGGTGTCGGTGCAGATGGGTGCAGCTCTTCGGCGGCACAATAGCCTCTGCAAGGCTTTGGTTGGCAATGTTATGGTGAGCGGGGTGCAGCAGCTCCCGGATGAGCGAGCCATCTTTGGTCTGATAAGGGGTGATCTGGCTATATGTGGTTTTCATGGCTTGGGCTTTAGTTGATGTGAAGCCAATATAGCACTCGGCAGTCGCTCCTGCATGGCCTGCTGTTGCTGCTGAAGGAGCTGCAATCAATCACGGATCTTGGGTAAAACTTATGCGATAATTCTTCCCCTTAATTTTAATAGCTGCTGGAAAAAATCTTGAGTTCAGAGAACAGATCTTACGCCAACCTTGAACCCAACTGGGGCAGCTGGCAGGTTTACCGTGGCTCCGATGTGCCAAAGGGCATGGAGGATTGGCTGCTCGACCGCGGGTCGCTGACCAGCCGGTTGGTGAAGGCCAGTGAGGGTGCCTTCCGGGTGCGGCTGTTGCGCCAGGGGTGGGGACGTCCGCTCTACAGTGAGAGTCAATTGCTGTGTACACGCCGGGCCGAGACGGCGCTGGTGCGAGAGGTTGAGCTGCTTGGGCGTGACACCCCCTGGGTCTTTGCGCGCACCCTGATTCCGGCCAGCAGCTTGCGTGGCTCTGCCCGTCGGCTGGCCAATCTTGGCAGCAAGCCGCTGGGTGCGGTTCTGTTTTCTGATCCCGGCATGCGGCGTGGCCCGATTCAGATCGCCCGGCTGCAACCCCGCCATCCCCTGTTTGCGGCGGCTGCCAACAGTCTGCAACAGAAGCCGACCGAGCTGTGGGGGCGGCGCACGCTCTTCTATCTGGCCGGAAAGCCGCTGCTGGTGAATGAGATATTTTTGCCGGAGATCCCGTTGGTGAGCGGAGAGCCAAAGCCGTGACCCAGCCTGAGTTGAATGCAGCCTCGCCATCTTCCTGGCGTGAACGCCTGGGTCATTATGCCCGATTGATACGGGCCGACCGCCCAATTGGCATCCTGCTGCTGATGTGGCCCGCACTGTGGGCCCTGTGGATTGCCGGTGAGGGGCAGCCCGACTGGGGTGTGGTGGTGGTCTTTGTTATCGGGGTGACGCTGATGCGCTCGGCAGGCTGCGCCATCAATGATTATGCTGACCGCAAGATTGATGGCAAGGTCGAGCGCACAAAAAACCGCCCTGTCGCAGCCGGTCTGATCGCCCCTAAAGAGGCGCTGGGTGTCTTTGGTGTATTGGTGGCGCTGGCCTTTCTGCTGGTGCTGTTGCTGAATTGGCAAACCATACTGATGTCATTTGTCGCAGTCACCCTGGCTGCGGTCTATCCTTTCATAAAACGCTATACCCATCTTCCACAACTGGTGCTGGGTGCGGCCTTTGGCTGGGCCGTTCCGATGGCTTTTACCGCGCTCACGGAGAGTGTTGCCCCGGTGGGCTGGTTGCTGTTTGTGGCAACGGTGATCTGGGCGCTGATCTACGATACACAATATGCGATGGTTGATCGCGATGATGATCTGAAGATCGGTGTGAAATCAACGGCGATTCTGTTTGGTGATATGGATCTGATTATTATCGGGATCTTGCAGCTGACCATGCTGGGCATCCTGCTGCTGGTGGGCATCAATGCTGAGCTGGGTGCGATCTACTATATTGGGCTGGCTGCCGCTGCGTTGCTGTTTCTCTATCAGCAATACATTACACGCGAGCGCGATAAAAAGGGCTGTTTTGCCGCCTTTTTGAACAATAACAATGTGGGTGCCATCATATTTGCAGGCCTGGTACTGGATTACCTCTTCTGATGATTTCGTCACTGTTGATATGAGAATATTTAAAATCGTGCCTCACGCTGCCTGGTTCTTTCTGACCCTCTCCTTGTTTCAATCTCCGGTTGTTGCTGGTGCGGATGAACAGGTCTGGATTCCGGGCTGGCGGAGTGGGCCTGCACTCTCTATGGCACGTACCGGGCATGCGGCACTGATGATTCAAGATCGCCTCTACCTGATTGGCGGCACCAATAAAGAGCACTATATCCGCCGTATTGAGCAGAGTCGCATCGCTCCGGACGGGAGCCTTTCAGCCTGGCAATATGCCGAACATGAGCTGAATGTGGGGCGCGCCTATCATGGGGTGGTGCATATTGGGCGCTATATCTATGCCATTGGCGGATCGAGTACCAATGTAAAGGGGCTGTTGGATTCGGTCGAGCGGGCAGAGGTCAACCCGGATGGCAGTATTGGTGCCTGGCAGCTGGAGAAGGGTCGGCTCAATATCGCCAGGCGCTGCGTGCATGTCGTGCATATCAATGGCTATCTCTACGCTGTGGGTGGCTTTGGTGGCAAGCTGCTGGACAGCATTGAGCGGGCAAAGATTGGGGCCGATGGTAGCCTGGGCGAGTGGGAGATGCTCTCTGATATGATGCAGTATGCACGCTATGTTCATGCGGCTAAAAGTGTGGGTGACAGACTCTATGTGCTGGGCGGTCATGACAAGAGTGCGGGTGTGGGCATCGCCTCTGTAGAGTGGGCGCAACAGGATGAGGAGGGGATGTTTACTCCGTGGCAGACCACCGTACCAATGCACAAAAACCGATACGGGCTGGGGGCGGCCATGCATGAGGGCTATCTCTATGCAATGGGTGGGATTGATGGCCAGATGCATCTGGCCAGCATCGAGAAAGCTCGCCTGCGGGAAGATGGTGCCATCACGGACTGGCAGCAGACCACGGCGTTACCTGCTGCTCGTGCTGCCTTCGGTTCAGTGGTCTATCGGGATGCGCTCTATATCCTGGGTGGCTCGGTGGGTGAGGAGCTGACCGATGAGGTGGCCTTTGCCTTTTTCAACAGCCAGGGTGATCTTGGCTATTGGGGCAGACCAGAGGAGGCGGAGAGGGTCAGGAGAGCAGCGGCCGACAGGTTACAGCAGCTGCAACAGAGCTACCCCAACAGAGTGAAGGTGGTGGAGTATCTGCCTGCCGGGCAGTTCAATCTGCTACAGGTGGAGAGGTCAGATGGCATGCAGGCCTGGCTGGTGGTGCCGCCCGGTGTCTATGCCAAGGGGATGATGATCCGCTTTGCCAATGGCAACCTCTACCCCAACTACTACAACCCCACCTTAAAGAGGCGGTTCCAGGTTGTGATGTTTGTAAAGGATCTGATTCCTGTCGAAGTATTCAAATAGCCCCGTTGCCAGCCCATCTTCCCAGCACAAAATGACCGCGCCCCCTCATAGATTGAACGCAGCAGTGCGCACAGACCGTGGCCTGGTGCGCAAGAATAATGAAGATGCGGTTCGGCTTCTCTCTGAAGATGGGGTCGTGATTCTGGCGGATGGCATGGGTGGCCACAAGGCGGGCGAGGTTGCCAGTGAGATGGTCGTGCAGAAGGTTGCCGATTTTCTGGTCGATCAGCTGCATCAGAGGGTTGATGACGGCGCTCCGGTTCAAGCCTGGTTGCCGCAGGCAGTGGCAGTGGCCAACCGGGCAATCTTCGATATGTCACAGCAGTTCATCACGCACGCAGGGATGGGGACAACGGTGGTTGCCGGGCTGTTTATCAGGAACAGACTGTTCTATGCCCATGTGGGTGATTCGCGGCTCTATCTGCTGCGCAATGGCAGATTGACCCCGCTGACCCGTGATCACACGATGCTGCAATCCTTAATGGACTCAGGTCTATTCAAGACTGCGCATGAGGCCAGGGCGGCTGGTATATCCAGCAGTCAATTGACCCGGGGGGTGGGGTTGGGAACCAAGGTTGAGGTAGCCTGTGCCGAGATGGAGCTGGAGCCTGATGACACCTATCTTTTTTGCTCTGACGGCCTGACTAATATGGTAACAGATGGGATGATCGGTGCAGTGGTTCAAGAGAGCCTGTCTGACCTCCCCCGTGCAGCAGACCTGTTGCTCGAACTGGCTCTGGAACAGGGTGGTACAGATAATATCTCCCTGGCATTGGTGCGGCCTGAGCGCACGCCCAACTGCTCTGAAGAAGCCTGATTTTAGGGCCTAGGGGCCTGTCCGAGAATAGGAGTCATGGTGAGGGGAAGCTGGTTTGAGTCAGGTTTTTTCATTATTTGAGGCGAATATTGGGCATATTTAACGAAAATAATGGAGGAATCTGGCCAAATCCAGCTTTTCCTCACTGTGGCTCCTATTCTCGGACAGGCTCCTAGCTGCGGAAAGTTCTCAGCAGAAGTCTGATTCGGTTTTGTGCTTGAGGGGCTGGGCTGAAGTTAGAGAGCATTGGCTGCCAGGTCGTTCCTGTGCATCGGAGGCGCGCAGTTTTTTCCGCCCTGCCCGCCACAGATGGAGGCGACTGGCTACGCTAAAATTACGTCACGACGCCAATTAATGCATTGAAAAACAAGGAGATTATGGTGCCGAGGAGAGGACTTGAACCTCCACGGGGTTACCCCCACTAGCACCTGAAGCTAGCGTGTCTACCAATTTCACCACCTCGGCGGAGGAGTGGTTCTGCAAGCTAAGTGCAGTGGCCTGATAAGCTGGCGAACTTTACCGGGACATCAATGGGTTGTCAACGGTAGAATGTAGCCTTTAATATACCCTTTAACATAACCATTAGGAAAAGATCTATCGTGGCTAAACGCCGAGGCAAAAAGAGCGCTCGTGAGCTAGACCCCTACCAGGCTCGTGAGTCAAAGAAGTACGAAAACCCTATTCCCAGCCGGGAGTTTATTCTTGATCTGCTCACTGAGCACGGTGCGCCACTGGGTATCGCCGCTATTGCTGAGCGGTTGAGCCTTTTTGAAGAGGATGACCTGGAGGCACTGCGCCGCCGCCTGAATGCGATGGAGCGGGATGGCCAGTTGGTGCGCAATCGTCGCAATGGCTTCTGTATCGTCAACAGCAAGGATCTTGTGAGTGGCCGTGTCATTGGGCACCAGGATGGCTTTGGTTTTCTCAAACCGGACGAGGGTGGAGATGATCTCTTTCTGTCACCACGGCAGATGCGCTCGTTATTGCATAATGACCGGGCAGTGATGCGCGTAGTGGGGGTGGATCGCCGGGGTCGCCTGGAAGGGGCGCTGGTGGAGGTGTTGGAGCGCAATAATCATGAGATTGTTGGGCGGCTGCATCACGAGGGCAGCGTTGGTTTTGTGGTGCCGGATAACAAACGATTGCATCTTGATATCGTGATTCCAGAGTGTGATTTGGCCGGTGCCACCCATGGGCAGATGGTTGTGGCGCAGATTGTGGAACAGCCCACCAAGCGCTCTCAACCGATTGGCCGCATCGTGGAGGTGCTGGGTGATCACATGGCACCCGGTATGGAGATTGACATTGCCATCCGTACTCATGAGCTGCCGGTAGAGTGGCCAGAGGCGGTTGCAGAGGAGATCCGCGCCCTTGGGAAGGAGGTGGATGAGGCAGCCAAGCAGGGGAGAGAGGATCTGCGGGATCTGCCACTGGTGACGATTGATGGCATTGATGCGCGTGATTTTGATGATGCGGTCTATTGTGAAAAGACCCCCAAGGGGTGGCGGCTGCTGGTCTGTATCGCAGATGTCTCCAGTTATGTCACCCCCAAATCGGCGCTGGATCAAGAGGCATTGGCGCGTGGCAACTCGGTCTATTTTCCAGATCGGGTGATTCCAATGCTGCCAGAGGTGCTCTCTAACGGTCTCTGCTCGCTCAACCCCGATACGGATCGGCTCTGCATGGCCTGCGAGCTCTATATCAGTAAAGAGGATGGGCGAATCATACGGTCCCGCTTTTTTGAAGCGGTGATGCGCTCGCATGCCCGGCTCACCTATGATCAGGTAGCCGCTATGGTGGTTGAGCGCGATCCAGAGCTGCGCAGTCAGTATGCCCAGTTGTTGCCGCATCTGCATGAGTTATATGCACTCTATAAGGTGCTGCACCATGCCCGCAGCCTGCGTGGTGCCATTGATTTTGATACCACAGAGACGCGCATCCAGTTTAATGATGAGCAGAAGGTGGAGCGAATTGTGCCGGTGCAGCGCAACGATGCCCACCGGATGATTGAAGAGTGCATGCTGATTGCCAATGTAGCTGCAGCACGCTTCTTGCAGCGAAAAAAACTACCCGCACTCTATCGCATCCATGAGGCACCATCAGAGCAAAAACTGACTGACCTGCGGGAATTTCTCAATGAACTTGCACTGGGACTCTCCGGAGGCAAAAAGCCCACAGCCAAGGATTATGCCGAGTTGCTGGACTCGGTGCAGGGGCGCCCGGATCGGCATCTGATCCAGACGGTATTGCTGCGCTCCATGGCACAGGCGGTCTATGGGCCGGACAATGTCGGCCATTTTGGTCTGGCCTACCCGGAGTACACCCACTTTACCTCGCCAATCCGGCGCTATCCTGATCTGCTGGTGCATCGTGCCATCAAACATCTGCTGGCAGATGGCACAGCGGAAGATTTTGAGTATTCACACCCCAAACTCCTGGCACTGGGGGAACAGTGCTCCAGCACGGAAAGAAGAGCCGATGAGGCAACTCGTGATGCCACCGATTGGCTGAAGTGTGAATATATGCTGGATAAGGTGGGTGAGCAGTTTGATGGCATCATCACCAGCGTGAACTCCTTTGGGGTCTTTGTAGAGCTGGATCAGATCTATGTGGATGGCCTGGTGCATATCACAGCGCTGGATAATGACTACTATCACTTTGACCCGGTTGGCCACCGGCTGAATGGTGAGCGCAGTGGCAAGGTCTATCGGCTGGGTGATGCCATTCGTATTCAGGTGGCTGCGGTTAACCTGGATGACAAGAAGATAGACTTCGTATTGGCAAACAGTGACACCAAAAATGAGACCAGCAGCGTAAAAAGCAAGCGTAAAAGCAAGCGCAAAAGCAGACGGCGTAAAAAGGCTCAAAAGTAATGAGCCACCCACAAATCATCTTTGGCCTGCACAGCGTACGTACGGCACTTAAACATGAAGGCGCGGTAACCGAGCTTTGGATTGAAGTGCGGCGGCAAGATCGCCGTATCCGGGAGGTGCTGCAATTAGCGAAAGAGTCTGGCCTGCAACCGACCAGGGTCTCCCGTGATGAACTGGATGAACTGGCTCCTGCCGGTGCCAACCATCAGGGTGTAGTGGCAAGCACCCGCTCTCCCGCAGCATTGGATGAGGCGTCACTAAAAGCACTTTTAAGCAAACTCGATGTGCCCCCATTCCTGCTGGTGCTGGATGGAGTGCAGGATCCACACAACCTGGGCGCCTGCCTGCGCAGTGCCGATGCCGCAGGGGTGCATGCGGTGATTGCCCCCAAGGATCGCTCTGTTGGCCTGGGGCCGACAGTCTGCAAGGTGGCCAGTGGTGCTGCGGAGAGCGTGCCCTTTGTGCAGGTGACCAATCTGGCGCGCACCCTGCGTTGGTTGCAGGATGAAGCCGGGGTCTGGTTAATAGGTATGGCAGGAGAGGCAGAGAACACACTTTTCCAAACCGACCTTACAGGCTCGCTGGCACTGATTATGGGAGGGGAAGAGAAGGGCATGCGAAGGCTGACGCGTGAGGCCTGCGATGCCGTAGTCAAGCTCCCGATGGTTGGCCAGGTGGAGAGCCTGAATGTCTCTGTTGCTGCGGGCGTGGCACTGTTTGAAGCCGTGCGCCAGCGATCTGGTTACATGTAACAAGAGGTGGCCGGCACCACCTCTCCCCCTTATTTGAAAGAACCCTCGCTTTCCAAATCCCACCTCTCTTCTTTACTTTAGCGTTAAACCTAAATCCTGCAAGTGCTCGCACTCACATAGCGCAAGCTATTGATCCGTATAGCGATATGAAACTTTTCGGCCATCACAATAAGGATGACACTCAAAGTTGTCATTCACTCTACGAATCAATATCTTACACTCTGCAAGGACGATCACTTGCAGGATTTAGGTTAAAGAGAACTGATTGCTGGTCGATGAATAGTTGTAGATAGGGAAGAAAATTCTCTAAAGAGTGATGCCATGCCTGATATGGGTGTGAGTTTAGCTACGGGGCTACGCCTGTAAAAGAGCATCAGTAATCAGGTTTCCTAAAAAAACCATAATCCATATCCAGTTTGGCTGCTGCCTGCTGCCAGGCTGAGTTTAAGATGAGGGATATTCATGTCAGCCTTTCTAAGTTCTGTACGAGCAAAAATATATGTAACCGTTACCATTATTTTTTTATCGGTTATATCTATTGTTACAGTCTATTCAACGATTAAGGAGCGAGATCGTGTTCTCCAAATGACTGAGCAGCATGTACAGAGCATGGTGAATTTCTATTTTGACAGCCTGAATACAATGATGCTGACGGACACAATGAACCAAAGGGGCATCCTGAGGCAAAAAATCCTGAAGCAACCAGGAATAGTAGAGGCGCGTGTGGTGCGTGGCCAGCCAGTTATTGCTCAATATGGAGAGGGCAATGCAGATGAGATAGTGGTTGACGATCTGGATGCAAGAGCGTTGCAAGGCGAAAGAATAGAGCAGATAAAATCGACGCCGGAAGGCCGCATACTGACTATGATAATACCATTCAGAGCATCAAAGAACAGTAGTGATGTAAACTGCCTAACTTGCCACAAGGTGCAGGATAATGCAGTGAATGGTGCGATTAGAATCAGCTTTTCATTGGCAGAAATGGATGAAGAGCTGATGCAGCAAACGCAGCTTACGGCAACTGCAAATATTGTATTGGTGCTTATTGGCCTGTTTCTTATTAATGTTTTTATGCGCAAATGGATCACCTCTCCACTGAGCAACTTGATGGAGGTGGTAAATAAGCGAGCAGATGGTGATACCCAGATAAGAGCAAAGGTTGAAGATAAAAGTGAAATAGGGAGTTTGGCGCAATCATTTAACACCATGGCTGATAATGTCAATCATGTGACGGAGCGTAATAAAGCAGCAGCAGAGGATTTAATGCAAAAAATTGACCATCTGCTTGATGTTGTGAATCAAGCCTCTGAAGGCGATCTGACAGGGCAGGTGACTTTTACCAGTGATGATGGCATTGGTGCGCTAGGCAATGGCGTACAGATAATGATTGATAATTTAAGAAAGCTTATGGAAGAGAAGCGGCAAGCAGTTCGCAGTTTGCAAGAGAAGGTGGATGTTATCTTAGAGACAGTAAGTAATGCAGCCAAAGGGGATTTGACCGGGCAAATTAATATAGAGGGAGATGATGCCATTGGTCAGTTGGCAGCAGGTGTGCAGGAGATGATTAATAATATCAATGCCCTTATTGCGCAAGTTCAACGATCAGGGATACAGGTCACATCGTCAGGAATGGAGATAGCAGCTACTGCAAAGCAACAAGAGATAACCGTAACAAAACAGGCTGCAACAACCAATGAAATCGTTGCAACGGCTACCGAAATTTCAGCCACATCAAAAGAGCTTCTCTCTACAATGGATGAGGTTTCAAATCTTGCAGATAGCACAGCATCAGCAGCAGAAAGTGGGCATGCAGGGCTGGCACGTATGGAAGAGACAATACGGCTTATTGTAACTGCATCAGGTGTGATCGCATCAAAACTTGAAGTGCTTAATGAAAAGGCGGCAAACATTAATACCGTAGTTACAACCATAACAAAGGTAGCAGATCAAACAAATCTGCTATCACTCAATGCAGCAATTGAAGCAGAAAAAGCAGGGGAATATGGGCTTGGATTTTCAGTTGTTGCAACAGAGATACGCCGTCTTGCAGATCAGACAGCAATAGCAACCTGGGACATAGAGCAGATGGTTAAAGAGATGCAGACAGCCGTAACTGCAGGGGTGATGAGTGTTGATAAGTTCTCAAAAGATGTTCAGGACAGCGTTCAAGAAGTAAGCCAGGTTGGCTCTGAGCTAAATCAAATCATAAGCCGGGTTCAATCATTGACGCCACGATTTGAAACGGTGCATGAAGGAATGCAGTTTCAGTCACAAGGTGCAGATCAGATTAAGCAGGCAATCGTACATCTTAGTGAGACGGCAAGGCAGACAGTAGACTCTCTGCAAAAATCAAATTCAGCTATTGAGACATTAAATGAGGCAGCAAATGGGCTGCAAACCGGGGTGTCAAGATTTAAAGTGCTGAGCAATTAATATGATTGATAACTGTACTGGTATATTTTGATGCTGCTTTTGCTTTTTTCAATTGGAGAAGGCCAGTATGGCATAGAGGCAACTCAAGTATTGGAAATATGGCCGGTGATACCACTAAAGCCGATACACCGAACACCAGACTACATTGCCGGCCTTGCAAAGTGCAGGAAACAACTGGTACCCATAGTGGATATTTCAAAATTGTACATCAACAAGCCAGCATCAAGCAGAATCAGTACAAGAATAATATTAACCAAAGTAAGTTGCCCAAATAATAAAGAGCATACTATAGGCATTATTGCTGAACGTGTTACGGATGCAGTAAATGTTGATGATGTGCCTTCAGCATCTATTGGAATTAAGTTGAAGAATGGCTCATTAACTGGTCATGAACTGCTGGTTAATGGCCGATTGATACATAAAATAAATGTCAATGAGCTGCTGCCTGGTGATTTGTATGATCAAATATTTGCACATGAATAAAGCAGCGGCATAGTTGTTTACCAATGGCAATAGAACTAATCGCAGATCATCTCAAAGCAGCCACTGGGCTTGATAGCTGCTCAGTTGGAATCCTGGTTATTGAACAGGCTGTTAATAAACGCATGATGGATTGCGGTGTCACCAGTTGTATTGAATATTATAGGTTGCTGCAAAGTTCAAGTGATGAGCTGGATCTGTTGATTGATCAGGTGATGATTCCTGAAACATGGTTCTTTAGAGGGGCAGAGGCATTCAAACTGCTAAGAGAATATGTTGTAAACAAGACAAATAGTATAAGCCATAAAAGCATCAGAATATTATCAATCCCCTGTGCTACAGGTGAGGAGCCATACTCTATTGCAATGGTGCTAAAAGAGTGCGGATATGGATTAAATGAATACATCATTGATGCCATTGATATTGCACATGAGTCACTAAGGTTGGCAAGAGATGCACTGTACACAGAGCATTCATTTAGAGAGCTAAACAACCAGAATAGAGACAGATATTTTAAAAAAACAGACGCCGGATACAAACTGTGCAATTCAATCAAAAATGGAGTTAATTTCTCCCATAAAAATATATTTGATATGGAGATTGTTGAGGGCAATAAATATGACATTGTTTTTTGCCGTAATTTATTAATTTATTTTGATAGAGACACACAGTGTAAAGCCCTACAGAAAATAGATGCATTAATGTCAGAGGATGGCATTCTGTTTATAGGTCATGGCGAGGCAGGCTGCATTGCGGGTTCGCAATTTAAGAAGATAGACAGGCCAAATGCATTTGCTTTTTTAAAAGCGCAAAGCAGTAAAGCAGATCATGATCGAAAAGCTACAGCACGTGATGACAGAGTGGTAAATAAGACAAAACTACCTTGCATAACAAAATTAAAACAGGTTCCAGAAGAAAGCATAAAAGAAAGCTTGGCCAATACCACTCTTATTGAAGATGCAATGAAATTGGCAGATGAAGGCCGACTGGATAAAGCGATGGACAAATGCAAAAAAGCCATTCAGGCAGGGGATATATCAGCGGATGTACTCTGTCTTTTAGGTGTAATACATGATGCAAAAGATGATAGGCAGGAAGCTGCAAAATATTACAGACGAGCAGTTCATCTAATGCCAGGTCATTATCAATCGCTCATGCACTTGGCATCACATGCAGACCGGAATGGTGATGAATCAAAGGCCGCAGATTATAGAATGAAGGCAAAGCAGTTCATGTGATCAGGTGTCAGCATATTGAATGAGGAATAGGTTGATGATTGATGACAATAGTAAAAAACTAGAAATTGACGACTGCTGGAATAGAATAGGAGTACAAGGAAAAGGTGACAGATCATGCCTTGATTTGAATGAAATCATTCATTGCAGGAACTGTAGTAAATTTATTTTAGCGGGAAGAAAGCTGTTAGATAGGGAGCCTCCTGCCAGCTATAAAAAAGATTGGTGCACGCAAATATCAGCAGTGCCAGATAAGCAAAATAAATTACAATCAATTGTAGCTTTTAGACTGGGTGAGCAGTGGTTTGGCTTGGCACCAAAACATTTTCATGAGGTTATTAAATGGAATGATTGTCACTCTATACCACACAATATCTCAGATAAGCTGAAAGGTATTGTTGCAATTCGAGGAGAATTACAACTATGCATATCATTGGATCATCTACTGGGCATTAAAAGAGGTTGCGGTTCTTTGCATGATGTTAAAAATAACATCTATAAAAGAATGATTGTGCTATCAGATCAAGATGAAAAATATGTTTTTCCAGTCAGTGAAATACGAGATATTTACCATTATTCAACACAGGAATTAGCTGCGCCACCAGCAACAGCCAATGTTAACTCTAAAAATGTTGTTTTTGGTGTGTTGAACTGGGGTGGTAAATATATTAGCTGCCTGGATTTTGAGGTCTTGATTGATTTAATCAATGGTATATTTGAATGAGTGATACGGGGTTTGGGGACTTGTCAATGCTTGAGCTTTTCCAGATGGAAGAGCAGCAGCAGTCCGCACTTCTTTCTGAAGGATTGTTAAGTTTGGAGCAGGAGCCATTGGCTCCAAAAACTTTAGAATCACTTATGCGTGCATCTCACTCTTTAAAGGGTGCAGCAAGAATGGTTGGTATTGACCCAGTGGTTGATATCACCCATATAATGGAAGATTGTTTTGTTGCTGCTCAAAACAACAAGCTGGTTCTTAATTCTGATCACATTGATATATTATTCAAGAGTGTTGATCTTATTTCGCAGATAGCAAATTCATTACAAGAATTGCCTCAATGGTTGAATGCAAATCAGAATAAAGTTACTGCTATCCAGTGCCATCTGAAATCAATTCTTGTCTCTGATGAAGAATGTAGTAAGCAGCAGGTTGATATTGGCCTTGAAAAAAAGAGTGGGCAAGCGCCTGAGCATGGTGGAAGTTTAGATTCACCTGACAGCGGTGTGCAGATAAACAAAGTCGACAGTAAACTGCAAGTAGCTAACAAAAGTGATCTTAGAATTGATTCGCTACAAATAGATAGGTTAATGAGGCTTGCGGGTGAGGCATCTGAAGGGTCAAGATGGATCCGAAAACACTCGGAATCACTGCTTCAACTTAAGCGCAAGCAGTTTGAGTTGTTTGCAGCAATTGATCATGTCACAGAGCTTGCCATGGATGATTTAAGTAATGGACAAATTCAAGAGAGGCTTCATGATATACAGGCTATGGCGTCAGGTTGCAGGGGGCTTCTAGGTGATAGATTAAATAGCCTGGATGGTTTTGAAAGAAAAAACATTAGTGTTTCAAAGCGGCTTTCGCAAGCAGTCGTTACTAGCCGCATGCAGCCATTTGGTGATTGCATTGCCGGGTTTCCACGCCTTGTCAGGGATGTTGCGAGAAAGCTGGATAAAAATGTTAAATTGGAGATTGAAGGAAAAGGAACGCTTGTTGACAGGGAGATTTTATCCAAGATTGAAGCGCCGTTAAATCACTTGCTTCGTAATGCAATTGACCATGGTATTGAGTCAGCAAATATTAGAGGGGCGCTTGGTAAAACAGATACGGGAACAATTCGTCTTTCTGCTTATCACATGTCAGGCATGCTGTTTATTACCGTTAATGATGATGGGCAGGGTGTTGATATTGATGGTTTGCGTAAAAAAATCATCAAAAACGGTTTGGTTCATGATGATCTCCCGCAGATGTTATCTGATGAAGAGTTGCTGGAGTTTATGTTTCTGCCAAGTTTTTCAACCAGAGATGAGGTTACGGAGATTTCAGGGCGCGGGGTTGGGCTTGATGTTGTCTTTGATGCAGTTAAAGAGATGGGCGGGGTGATCCGCACCTTTTCAACCTATGGAGAAGGCACTACTTTCCAGCTTCAGCTGCCCCTTACATTATCAGTTATCCCCAGTTTGCTGGTTAAAATTGGAGGTGAGCCGTATGCTTTTCCGCTTGCTCGAATTGACAGTGTATATTCGGTTGATGCATCGGATATAAAAGTAGTTGATGGCCATCAGTTTTTGGATATAGAAGGTAAAAACATTGGATTGATAGCCGCTTCTCAGATATTAAACTTGCGTGCTGATCACTCTTTAAATGATGTTGTATCCGTTGTAACGATCAGTGACAGGTCATCCTCTTATGGCATCGTTGTAGACGAGTGCTTTGGTGAGCAGAGTCTGATTGTTCAAATGCTGCCAAAAAAGATTGGGAAATTAAAAGATATTAGTGCAGCAGCTATTCTTGAAAATGGTGTGTCAATATTAATACTTGACATGGATGACATGCTGCGATCAGTTGAGAAAATCATATCAACTGGCCTTGTAAAAGATATTGAAAACAGAGCAAGCCATGATTATCTGTCCAATCGAAAAAGGATATTGGTTATTGATGATTCAATAACAGTCCGTGAAGTTGAGCGGAATATGCTTGAGTCATCTGGCTATGATGTTGATGTGGCAGTGGATGGAATGGATGGATGGCATATGATTCATCAATATGATTTTGATCTTATAATAACGGATATAGATATGCCTCGTATGGATGGCATTGAACTTATTTGCAAAATAAAATCCAAAGAATGCTATAAAAAGATCCCAATCATTGTGGTCTCATATAAAGATCGGGAAGAAGATAGAGAGCGGGTTTTTACTGCAGGTGCAGATCAATATTTAACAAAAGGCAGTTTTCAAGACAACAGTCTTCGAGAAGCTGTTGAAGGGTTAATTGGAGACGCAACAGTATGAGAATCGCAATTATAGATGATACATTGTTGGTTGCAGAAGGGTTGCGTCGCATTGTCGAAGAGTCAGGTGATCATCAGGTAATATGGGTGGCTTATAATGGCGTGGATGGGGTTGATTTATGCCAGAAAGATACGCCAGATCTGGTGTTAATGGATCTTATTATGCCAGTAATGGAAGGTGTCGAAGCTACCCGGTTAATTATGGCTGGTTCCCCATGCCCAATACTTATCGTATCAACAAGCATTAAAAAGTATGCGCCGCAGGTTTTTTCTGCAATGGGTTTTGGTGCGTTGGATGCGGTTAATGCTCCATCTATAAATCAAGATGGTTCTATAAATGGAAAAGAGCTTTTTCTTTCAAAAATCAATACCATTGCAAAACTAACGGCAGAAAAATGCGCTATAAAACCAAGGCCACGCAGCTCCAGGCTGGCAACCTCTTCGCGTGCTCCATCTCATTCAAATAATCCATTAATTGCAATTGGTTGCTCAGCAGGTGGCCCGCAGGCGTTACAGGAGATACTAAATGCCCTGCCATCTGATTTCTCCGTGCCGATTATTGTTATACAGCATATTGATAAGCTGTTTTCAAATGATATGGGTCGGTGGCTCAATATGCACTGCGCTTTAGAGGTGCGAATTGCAAATGATTATGATACCCCCCAAGGTGGCGTTATTTTATTGGGTGGCACCAATGACCATTTAGTAATTAATTGTGCTCAACAGCTTGAATATACAAAGTATCCAACGGAGCTTGTATATCGGCCCTCTGTGGATGTTTTTTTTCAGAGTGTACTAAAATATTGGCAAGGGGATGTTACCGCAATACTCTTGACGGGCATGGGTAGGGATGGATCTCAAGGGTTGCTGGATTGCCGGGAAAAAGGGTTTTATACCATAGCGCAGGATGAAGCGACATCTGCTGTCTATGGCATGCCAAAAGCTGCGGCAAAACTTAATGCCGCAGTTGACATCATGCCACTGGGTCAAATTGCAAAAAAATTATTAGATTTATATTGCTCAGCCGCATGTGAGACAAAGCCGTGATTGAAAACGATGCAGGATTGAATGGTTCAATTACCGAATCGACTGTGCAGGACAGTTGTGTCTTGCTAGTGGATGATCAGCCCATTGTTGCAGAGGCCATTCGCCGCATGCTGGCAGATCAGAATGATATTCTATTTCATTATTGCCGTGATTCCGACAAGGCTGTTGATGCTGCAATTGAATGCAAGCCAACGGTTATCTTGCAGGATCTTGTTATGCCTGATACGGATGGCATGACCCTGCTCAGCCAATACCGTGCAAATCCGAGTACACAGGCTATCCCCGTTATCGTATTGTCTACCAAAGAGGATCCGGCAATCAAGAAGGATGCGTTTGAAAGAGGAGCGAGCGATTACCTGGTAAAAATACCCGATAAAATCGAACTGGTTGCCCGTATACATGCACACTCGCGCAGCTATCTGGCGCATAAACAGAGAGATGAGGCTATCGTTGAGTTAAAGAAGCTACAGGAGCAACTGGAAAAGAAGAATGCCGAATTGGCTCGCTTATCAGCGTATGATGGATTAACAGATATTTTGAATAGACGCAGCTTTGATGAGCTGTTACAAAAAGAGTGGGAGCGATCCATCAGGGATGGCACGCCGATCTCATTGCTCTTAATAGATATTGATCACTTTAAGTTGTTTAATGATAACTATGGTCACCAGGGTGGCGATGAATGCCTAAAAAAAGTAGCTAAAAAATTAGAGGGTACGGTATATAGACCGGCTGATTTTGTTGCACGATATGGCGGTGAGGAGTTTGCAGTGGTATTGCCCGGGACGGCGCTGGATGGTGCAATTGAAATTGCTGGAAAGCTTTGTGCCGGGATAGAGGGGTTGAATATAAAACATGAGTTCTCTTCTGTTGCTGACTGCGTAACAATCAGTGCGGGTGTGTCGGTTATTAACCCCAGTGGTAAAAACAAGCCCAAGCAAATTATTGAAGCCGCAGACAAGGCGCTGTATTTGGCTAAAGAGAGTGGGAGAAACCAATTTAGGGTCTACACAGAATCAAATAATGCAGGTGCATAGCTCATGATTGTTAAGTTACAAAAGCCGCCAGCCTTGGGCGACAATTTTGCTCTGTTGCAGGCTTTCTTCCCTGCCTCTGGATAAGATATTCACACAGAAGTAAATGTCCCATCTGCACGATTACGGTATAATCCCTTCCCCTTTTTCCAATGCAAATAGAGCCATGACTGAATCCACCGCCCTTTTTGAATCCAATCTTTCACACCTGAAGCTGCTCAACCGAGGCAAGGTTCGAGACATCTATGAGGTTGATGATCAGCACCTGCTTATTGTCACTTCAGACCGTCTCTCGGCCTTCGATGTGATACTCCCCCAGCCCATTCCCGGCAAGGGTGAGGTGCTCACCCGCGTAGCCAACTTCTGGTTTCAACGCACAACCGACCTGATCCCGAATCACCTGTCAGACCTCCCATTGGAAGAGGTCGTGCCTGATGCACAACAGCGTGCGGCATTGGGAGATCGCGCCATTGTCGTGCGCAGACTCAAGCCCCTCCCCATCGAGGCCATCGTACGCGGCTACCTGATTGGCTCAGGCTGGAAGGATTACCAGAAGAGCGGCGCTGTGTGTGGTATTCAGCTCCCTGAAGGGCTGAGCCAGGCCGAGCAGCTTCCCAAAGCCATCTTCACACCCTCTACCAAGGCAGAGATCGGCGATCACGATGAGAACATCAGCTTTGAAGAGACAGTCAATCTGCTCGGGGAAGAGCTGGCACAGCAGGTGCGAGAGATCAGCCTGAAGATCTACACCGAGGCGGCCGCCTATGCACGGGACAAAGGCATTATCATTGCTGATACCAAATTTGAGTTTGGACAGGATGATGATGGCCGACTCTACATCATTGATGAGGCGCTGACCCCTGATTCATCCCGCTTCTGGCCCATTGAGGAGTACCGCACCGGCATCAGCCCGCCCAGCTTTGATAAGCAGTTTGTGCGTGATTATCTGGAGACCCTGGATTGGGATAAAAAGGCACCCGCACCTGAGCTGCCGCCAGAGATCATCACAAAAACCGCTGAAAAATACCGTGAGGCAGAGAGAAAGCTAACCGGAAATTAAGCCAGCGCAGGAGTGCGGGGCTACAAAAAGCAGGCGCTTTAGGTAGCCCCGCCAGACATCCAGGGCACTTGGCTTAAAGCCGAAGAGCGCAGGCGGCACAAAACCTCAGCAGCACAATCGCTTTTCTCCGGCGTAACCCGGATGGATAGTGCCTCTTCCGATGCCGTCAATGGCTCCTGGGTAACCAGCTGGGCATCCAGCACCGCCTGATGCGCTTCAGAAGGGTCGCCCCCTGCTGCCAGACGCTGCTCAATGCGCTGTCGCAAAACCGCCTCCGGCAGCTGAAAATCAAGTATCAAAAAAGGGACATCCAGCTGCTGAGCCAACGCATAAAAGGGTTGGCGATCATCGTGTTTAAGAAAGGTCGCGTCAACCACAGCAACAAAACCTGCCTTGATGGCAATGGCTGCCAGCTCTTTCAGACGCCGGTAGGTCTCCGCTGTCATCTGTGGAGAGTAGATCCCCTGATGCAGGCCAGAGCCGCTGTCAGAGCCTGCCGCCAGCCCGGCCAAACGCTTGCGTTCAATATCCGAGCGCAGCTGAATCGCAGAGAGCGTGCCCAGCAGCGACATCACAACGGTGCTTTTCCCGGAGCCAGAGAGGCCGTGGGTAATGATAAGCGCCGGGGTTGTTTTGCGGGTGTAACCCTCTGCCAGGGTCAGATAGGCTCGGTAATCGGCCTGCACGGCCGCTTGATCCGCTGAAGAGAGCCCCGGCTGTTGCAGGCGAATCAGATCAACCTTGACCCGCACCATTGCCCGGTAGAGCTGATAAAATCGCAGCAGCCTAAGACCTTCATAATCACCTGTAATCGCCAGATAGCTGTTCAGGAATCGCTGCGCCAGATCTGCCTTGCCCTTCTCCTGCAGATCCATAATCAGAAACGCAATCTCGCTTATGGTATCAATCCAGCGCAGAGCGGGGGCAAACTCCAACCCGTCAAAAATCAGGATCTCATCATCCACCAGTGCGATATTGCCCAGATGCATATCCCCATGACACTCCCGGATAAAGCCTCCGGTGCGCCGTTGCGTCAGCAGATCCTGTAAGGATTCCAGCTGTGCCCTGCTCCACTGCTCCAGCTGATCCAACCGCTGTTGATCATCAGCCTGATCCACTAGCTTGCGGGCCTGGGCAAAATTCTCCTCCATCGGCGCAAAGATGGCCGGAATGGTGCCAAAGGGTTGGTCAGAATCCGCCACGGCAATATGACTATGAAAAGCGGCCACAATCCGGGCCAGCTGATCCATCCGCTCAATAGTCAGCAGCTCGGGATGGTTGGAGAGCAGGGCATCCGGTTCAAACTGTCTCATCTTGACGGCATATTCAATGGCTGGCCCCAAGCCACCTATACGCGGCTGGTCTGCCGTGCCGGTAACGGGCACAACATCCAGATAGATCTGGGGTGCCAGACGAGAGTTGAGGCGAATCTCCTCCTCACAGAAATGCTTGCGACGTGCCAGTGATGAGAAATCCAGAAACCCAAGGTCAACCGGCTTTTTGATCTTGTAGGCATAATCCCCGGTCAGCAGCACGGTGGAGATATGCGTTTCGATATGACTGATCGCAGTGACAGAGGCAGGCCAGGCGGCTGGTTGCAGCAGCCCTTGAATCAGCTTGGTGTGAAAATCACAGCTCTTACTCATCTATTGCTATCCCGCCAGAGATCAACAGACCGGCTCGCCCCACAGGTCATGCTCGCTGGAGTCGGTGATATCCACCTCAATAAAATCCCCTGGCTGTAGATCCCAGCCCCCTTTGATAATGACGCAGCCATCAATCTCAGGCGCCTCACCGGCACTGCGCGCCAGCACCTCATCGGCCTCAACCTCATCCACCAACACCGTCATGCGATGCCCCACCTTGGCTGCCAGCTTTTCAGCGCTGATCTGCGCCTGTAGCGCCATAAAGCGTTCCAGCCGCTGCTCCTTGACCTCTTCAGGGATCTGCTCTGGCAGCTCATTGGCCGCCGCACCAGCCACTGGGGAGTAAGCAAAACAGCCGACTCGATCCAGCCGGGCCTCACGCAAAAAGTCCAGCATCTCTTCAAATTCGGCCTCCGTCTCACCCGGAAAACCCGCAATAAAGCTGCTGCGCAGGGTGATCTCGGGGCAGGCCTCACGCCAGCGGCCAATGCGTTCCAGCATCTTTTCGGCAGCTGCCGGACGGCGCATCGCCTGCAACACACGCCGATTGGCATGCTGTAGTGGAATGTCGAGGTAGGGCAGAATCTTTCCGTCTGCCATCAGCGGGATCAGCTCATCCACATGCGGATAGGGGTAGACATAGTGCAGTCGCACCCAGATCGGCAGATCACCCAATGCATCAGCCAGCGATTGAATATGCGTCTTCAGTGGGCGACCATGCCAAAAATCGGGGCGATGCTTTAGATCGGCACCATAGGCCGCGGTATCCTGCGCCACCACCAACAGCTCACGCACGCCGGCATCGGCCAGGCTCTCCGCCTCCTGCATCACCTCGCCAATGGGGCGGCTTACCAGATCGCCACGAAGATCCGGGATGATGCAGAAACGACAGCGATGGCTGCACCCTTCTGAGATCTTCAGATAGGCGTAATGATGAGGTGTCAGTTTAATGCCATGGGTGGGGAGAAGATTGGCAAACGGCTGATGGGGTGCTGGCAGATGCTCATGCACTGCGGTCATCACCTCTTTATAGGCATGTGGCCCGGTGACGGCCAATACCGCAGGATGCGCTTTGCGCACCTCAGTTGCATTCACCCCAAGGCAGCCGGTTACAATCACCCGGCCATGCGCTTCAACCGCTTCACCAATGGCCTCAAGCGACTCCTCAATCGCTGCATCAATGAAACCACAGGTGTTTACAATAACCAGATCCGCACCCTCATAGGATGCTGAAATCCCATACCCCTCAGCTCGTAGTTGCGTGAGAATGCGTTCAGAGTCAACCAGTGCCTTAGGGCAACCAAGGCTGATAAAACCAATGCAGGGGGTTTGGGGCATTGTAAGAAGATAACCGGCAGATAGAGAAAAAAGAGCTGTCGATTATACAAGTAAATTCCCGGAACAGTGCCAATTGATGGCTGCCATCTATCTGATTTGACTTGATAGCATTGCAAGATCTTACAAGCTGGAATAAGCTTCTAGACAGGAGGAACCTCTTTCCTAAGGAGAGTCTCATGAATCAGTCAACTTCTACAGCCAATAATAACCATAACGAAACCACCAGCAGTAGTAATCTGCACGGTGGTGGCATACATATCTCACTGAATGGTGATGTCCCAGATGCGCACAGCATGGGCGCAACACCCATCCCCAATCCCAATAGAGAACAGATCAAGACGCTTGATGATCTGGCTCTCTCCAATATAATCCTGAATGAATTTCCAGTAGTTAAGGCATGGCGGGAGAGGCTGTTTGATCCGGAGTGGATACCAGAGGTCTGCGACGAGCTGCCCCGGCTGCTCACTGAGTTTCTGCGCAAACCAGAAAACGAAGCACTGCCCTTTACCACCCGCAGGGCCAAGGCGCTGCAGCATATCTTCTGCAACAAAACGCCACTGGTAAGGAAGACGGATCTGTTGCCAGGCCAGACCACCACCAGCTTTGTCGGTCCGATAGTGCACATGGATATGAGCGGTTACTGCATCTGGCCAGAGCTGGACAGCATCTCCACCCGGCCGCAGAACCCCTTCAAGATCCGGCCAGAGGTGGCCAAGCGTCTGAATGAGGAGATCTTCCCCTTCTGGCTGCAACGTCGACCCGTGCAGGAGGCCGCACGCTACAGCGACTACGATACAGCCAACTACGCAGATGATGGCCGTGAAGAGGTGACAGGCTCACCCTCGATTGATCCGCCACTCAAAAAGAGGGCAGGGGAGACCCCCAAATGCCAGGAGCTGTTCGAGCGCGTGGCTTTCTACCTGACCGATAAGGCCACTGCCGTCTCACACACCACCCCTGATTTTGGGCGGGTGCTGAAGTATGGTCTCAACGGCCTCATCGCCCAGTTGCGCAAGGATATTGATGAAGGCGTAGCCAATGCACCGGAAGAGGTTGAATTCCTGGAAGGTGTCATCGCGGTATACGAAGGTGCCAAGGTCTATGCGGAACATCTTGCAGAGGCTGCGGAGGAGGCGGGCAACACCGAGCTGGCGGCGATCTGTCGCAAGGTGCCAGCGCAGCCTGCCGATACGCTGGCTGAAGCAACCTGTGTGGTCTGGATCTGTTACCACCTGCTGTTGCAGGAGAATACCAACTTTGGTCTCTCCCCAGGGCGTCTTGATCAGACCCTCAATGCATACTATCTGAGCGACTGGGAGAAGCAGCCCGATGATGAGGCAAGAGCCGCCTGCACCCGCCGTGCGGTAGAGCTTATGTGTCATCTCTTTCTGCGCTGCTCTGACCATGTGCCCCTGTCACCAGAGAGTGCCGAGGTGCTCTTTGCAGGCAGTGGCTCAAATCAGGCGCTCACGGTCGGCGGTACCCGTTATGAGAATGGGCAGACGGTGGATGCGGTCAACGATATGACCTACATCATCCTCAAGGCGACTGAGCTACTCTCTATTCGTGACCCCAATGTGCATGCCCGCTATCACAAAGAGGTACACCACCGCGCAGCCGATGGCTCACAATTGGCGCCCGGTGAGGTTGATCCCTACCTAAAGCGTATCTGTCAGGTCAACCTCAATACCCGTGCCACCCCGGCACTGCATGGTGATGTGCCAGTGATTCAGAGCATGGCCAAATATTATG
>JALSJZ010000060.1 GCA_026989135.1 Sedimenticola sp.
TCAGCTACAAAAACAACAGTGCCAGCTACCACTATGACGGAGCCGGGCGGCTGATCAGAAAACAACTGCCCAACGGCATCAGCCAGCACTATGAACTGGATGCTGCCGGACAAATACTCAACATCCGAGTTTCGGGGACACAATACACAACTCAAAACAGTCTCTCGCCATGAATTAAGTTTCGTGTCCCCATAATTCCATGAATTAAGTTTCGTGTCCCCATAATTAGCTACGACACCCTGGGTCGATTGACCGAACAAAAAATCAACGGCATCGACCCCACCGCCTATACCTATGATACCGCTGGGCGTATCCAGACAATCAGCTACAAAAACAACAGTGCCAGCTACCACTATGACGGAGCCGGGCGGCTGATCAGAAAACAACTGCCCAACGGCATCAGCCAGCACTATGAACTGGATGCTGCCGGACAAATACTCAACATCCGCTACACCGACAGCAGCAACACCGACAGCAGCAACACCCTGCTTGAGCGGATCGACTACCAATACGACCCCACCGGCAACCGCATCAGCCGTACAAGAGAGCACGGGCAGGAGATACCCGAACCCCCCTTCACCGCCACCTATGATGCGGACAACCGCATGCTCACCTATGATGTACAGGGAAGTACTAATGCCGCAGGCGCAGGAAGCGCAGGAGCGGCCAACGGTTACACCCTCAGCTATGATCAGAGCGGTAACCTCATATCGAAAGAGTCCGCCCAGGGCATTACCACCTACAGCTGGGATGTCAGAAACCAGCTTATAGAAATCAACGGCCATGCCGCATTCAAGTATGACCATCAAGGCAGGCGCATAGAGAAAACCATCAACGGCCAGACCACCCAATACCTCTACGATGGGGTACAGGCCATAGCAGAGATCGAAGGCGGAATCCTTGGGGCAATGGCCTGATGATCGATGAAGTGCTGGCTCGCTATACCAACCTTGGAAACCGAACCCTGCTCACCGATGCGCTGGGAAGCGTGATAGCGCAGAGTGATGACAGTGTGAATGGCTCAGCAGTCCGGGCGAAGAGGTATGACTTGTGCCTGATGTGGGTGGGGTTTGGCCGTGTGCTCTCCCGGCTCGCAGGATTCAGCCAGGCTGTGGAGATGGCTGGTAAGGCTCTCTTCGCCTACCAGTGTCTCCCACATCATGTGAGAGATCCGGATGCAGGCCCCCATAGGCGATTTTGAGAGGCGGCGTTCCTGATCAATGCGCCACTGGAGGCAGCGCAGGCGCTCCCGGTTCTTCTCAGGGGCTGATTCAATAATCTCTTCGATAGCTGCCAGACGCATGGATTCAAAGGTGTCGGCATCCTGTTGAGCGATCTTCAGCCACTGCTCAAAATCCACTGCCTGAAGGTTTGTCTGGGGCTCTTTTTCCGTCATTGACCAGCTACCATTTTCAGCTAAAAAAACATGCAACCACACTAATTAAGAGGTGATTTCACCCTAGCATGGTGTCTCTTGCTTGTCTTGCGGAATGAAAGCCCTGAAAAGAGATATGTGCAGATAACCTGTTGTAATTACTGGGTTATGTTTAAGTAGGTGCGGAATTTACAGGAACTAAAGGCCTTTTTTAAGCCTATAAACAGCGTAATTCAAGGGCTGATTAGAGGAACTTCTCCAGCAGGTTGTTGAGAAAACGCAGACCAAGCGGGGTGGGGCTGAATCGGCCATTGCGGTGTTCCAGCAGCCCCTCAAGAATGGCCTGTTCAACCGGTGTGGTGATGGTGGCAAAAGAGAGCCCTGTGCGCTGTGGATAGAGATCTTCAGGGAATCCCTGGCGCAGCCTTAGCGCATTCATCATAAACTCCAGTGCAATCTCATCTGCTGCCAGGGTTTTTTGCCCGGATACCCCCTGATCAGTGCCCGCTGTGACAAGATAGGCTGATGGCTCCGGGGGCTTCCAGCGGCGTGTTATTGATCGGTCGGGATTTGTTGATTTGCCATGAGCACCTGCACCGATCCCGAGGTAGTCACCAAAGGTCCAATAGTTAAGATTATGGTGGCACGGCTTCCCAGGCTGGGCATAGGCAGAGATTTCATATTGGCTGTAGCCTGAGTTATGGAGCAGGCGCTCTCCCTGCTGCTGCATCTCCCAAAGGCGCTCATCCAGTGGCAGGGCGGGTGGTGAGTGGTAAAACGGGGTGCCGGGCTCCAGTGTCAGCTGGTAATAGGAGATGTGCTCCGGGCGCAGCGCAATGGTCTGCTGCAAATCGCACTGAGCCAGTGCCATATCCTGGCCGGGCAGGCCAAACATCAGATCCAGATTGATCCGTTCAAAACCGGCATCCCTGGCGGTATGGAAGGCGGCAACGGCCTCCTCCGGCCCATGGATGCGGCCAAGCCGTTGCAGGCACCCGGCATCAAAACTCTGGACACCGATTGAGAGCCGGTTTACCCCGGCAGCACGGTAGTGTGCAAAGCGCCCGGCCTCCAGTGTGCCGGGGTTCGCCTCCAGGGTGATCTCTGTATCGGCAGGAACGGATATCCGTTGCCGCACACCATCCAGCAGGTCAGTGATGGCAGAGCCGGAGAGGAGACTAGGCGTGCCGCCGCCGATAAAGATGCTCTGCAGTGGCCGACCATGCAGCTGAAACAGCTCGCCATCCAGGTCGGCCAGCAGGGCATCGATATAGGCCTTTTCGTTCAGGCTGCCTTTCAGTGCCCGGGAGTTGAAATCACAATAGGGGCATTTCTGGATACACCAGGGGATATGGATATAGAGGGAGAGAGGTGGCAGTTGAAAGCTGGACATTTAGATTGATTTGGAAGTGGGACTTTAGTCCCACTTCCGGGGTTATCGGCCGCTGTCCCGTGCCTGCAGAAAGGCCAGCTGGGAGATGTCGCTCCAGCGCCGAGCCTGGTTATAAAACTGGGAGTAGGAGGCGTAGGTCTTTTTGGTAAAGGCATCGCGGCTGCCCAGATCGGCCACCACCTCTTCCGAGAGCTTGCGCAGCTGCTGCAATACGTCCTGTGGGTAGATCCGCATATCCACCTTATGTTTGTTCAGCAGGGTATCCAGCGCAACCGGGTTGCGTGCAGTGTATTCGCAGAGCAGATCCTGATTCACCACCCGGCAGGCGTTGAGCACGATGGATTGCAGATCCTTCGGCAGCGCATGCAGCGCCTTTTTGTTGATGAGCGCCTCCAGCGTGGTACCCGGCTCGTGAAAGCCGGGGTAGTAGTAATATTTGGCCGCCTTGTAGAGACCAAAGGCCAGGTCATTATAGGGGCCGACCCACTCGGTGGCATCGATGGCACCGGATTGCAGTGAGGTGAAGAGTTCACCACCCGGCAGATTAACCGGGGTGCCCCCCAGTCGTTTTAGTACCTCGCCGCCCAGGCCGGGGATGCGCATCTTTAGTCCCTTCATATCGGCCAGGCTGTTGATCTCCTTATTGAACCAGCCGCCCATCTGCACCCCGGTATTTCCGGCAGGGGCAGGCACCAGCCCAAAGGGGTCATACAGCTCCCGCCACAGTTTCAGGCCATCGCCATAGTACATCCAGGCGTTCATCTCCTGGGCGGTCAGCCCAAAGGGGACGGTAGAGAAAAACTGTGCGGCTTCACTCTTGCCTTTCCAGTAGTAAGCGGAGCCGTGCCCCATTTCGACCGTGCCGCGGGAGACGGCATCGAAGGTCTCAAAGGCGGGCACCAGCTCTTTGGCACCATAGACCCTGACCCGGATGCGTCCACCGCTCATCTCACCGATCAGTGCCGCCAGCTTGTTGGCGGCGGTGCCCAGGCCGGGGAAGTTCTTCGGCCAGGTGGTGACCATCTTCCATCGGTATTGTGCCTTGGCCTGTGCGGCTCCGGCACCCATCAGCCCGGCACCCACGGCCAGTGATGCCCCTCCGGCCTGCTTAATAAAATCACGACGCTGCATCTGGATTTTCTCCTAAATATCAGTAGAGGCACTTGCAAAGCACCTCAGTAGTAGCCCCTTTACCCTGCTCCTTCAGGCTGGGATGGGGGTAAAATGGCACAATCAATAAAACAGCCGGCTTCTACCCTTCACCCCAACCCTCTCCCGGCAAGGGAGAGGGGGCT
>JALSJZ010000061.1 GCA_026989135.1 Sedimenticola sp.
ACCGGCCGAAACATGAGATTGCCCGTGTCAGTGAGCTACTGCAAGCGCAGCTGCTGCAACCGCTCAGCGGTGCCCCTATTCAACCCATGCTGGCAGAGACCACGCTCAATGCACCCGATGGCAGCGGTCCCTCCGAGCTGGGTTTTAATGAATATTCATCGTTATTCTATCGGGATGACACCCGCCTTCAAGTGAGCGGACTGGTGGGCAGTGATGATGAGGCGGGGAATGAGGTTGTTCTCTCTGGCATGCAGGGCAGTATCGCCTACAGCCTGGCTCAGTACCATTATGAGAACGATGGCTGGCGCTACAATAATGATCAGGATCACGAACTCTATACCGCCTTTCTTCAGGCCAATTTAACTGAGCGTACGCGTGTTCAGTTTGAAGCGCGCCGCTCACGCAGAGAGTATGGCCGGCTGGAAACGGGTTTTTATTCTGCACAGAATAATCAGCTGGAGCGCAACAGCAGTGATCAGGATAGCCTGCGCCTTGGCCTCTACCACCGCTTTAACCCGCGCTCTGAGCTCATTGGCTCAATTGCTGTAGCTGAGCAGGAAGGTGGTAGTTATAGCTATGTTGATGGGGACTTGCCCCCCCCTTTGGCCTCTCTGAGTATGGGTTTAGATGGGGAACATGATGCCTGGAGCTTTGAACTGCGCCAGCTGCTGCGCCTGGATCGTGCACGCATCAGTCTCGGTATAGGCTATGTGGAGACAGAAGAAGATATTGTAATTACCCGCACGCTCACAACCATACCTTTACCGTTTGTACCTATTGTTACAACAGCCCGGAGCGCCATTGATGACACCTGGCACCAGGCTAATGCTTATCTCTACTCAGCGATTGACCTGAACCCTGATCTCACCCTGGATTTAGGGGTGAGCTATGAAGCTCTCTCCCAAGACGGGTTTAAGAAGCGGCGCCTTAATCCCAAATTTGGACTGCTCTGGCAGGCCAGTCCAAACACCACCCTGCGTATCGCTGGTTTCCGCACCCTGTTTCGCAAACTGCCGATGAACCAGACTATTGAGCCAAGCCAGGTAGCGGGTTTCAATCAGTTCTTTAATGGCATACAAGGCACGCTGACTACCCGCTATGGTGTTGCCCTGGATCACCGTTTTAGCAATCGTCTGTTTGGTGGTTTGGAACTCTCCCGGCGGGATCTTGATGTGCCGGTGCGAGCTATCGAACCTACGGGAGTACGGTGGACTCAAAGCACACGTGATGAGGAAGAGGGGCGGCTCTACCTCTATTGGACACCTACCCAGCGTCTCTCCCTAGGGGCTGAATATATCTTTGAACGGAGCTATCGTGACTCCTCTACCACCAGCATGGAAGATACTACCCACCGTTTCCCTCTGAGCCTGGGCTACTACCACCCCTCGGGCTGGAGTGGCTCTCTGCGCCCCACCTATGTGCATCAGTACGGTCAGTTTGATGGTGTGAGTGAAAAAGATGACAGTGACAGGTTCTGGAATGTGGATCTATCACTGGATTACCGCCTGCCAAAACGTCGTGGACGCATCTCTCTGGAAGTGCAAAACATGCTGGATGAGACGTTTAACTACAAGGAAAATGACAATGCGCTACTGCTGTTTAGAGGGGCGCGAGGCCTGAGCTTGAGGGTCTCTTTGGGGTTTTGAATACCCCACTGGCGTGAGCCGGTGGAGTATCAAAGCGTTCATCTGGGCTGGGGAAATCCAGGGCGCGCCAGATGGCAAGTGGAGCGGGTAGCGAGAGTCGAACTCGCCTCACTAGCTTGGGAAGCTAGGGTAATACCGATATACGATACCCGCGATATGTCTGCTGCTGGGGTTTAGCCCTTGATTCTATGCCTCAAAAAGCTGATGTGCAACACCTGATCCTATGCTGTCGCAGGCCATGACGGTCAGCCTGCTTTTAGTGTAGAATCCGCTACCTGTTTGGCAATACCACTGAATCCAAGATGCAGATCTATCTCAACGGCGAGCGGCAACAGATCCCTGACAATACCAGCATGGCGGCACTGGTTGAATCCCTCGGGCTTTCAGACAAGCGCATTGCGGTAGAGGTTAATGAAGAGCTGGTGCCACGCAGCACCTATTCTGACTACAGCCTCAAACCCCAAGACCATGTAGAGATTGTGCACGCAATCGGTGGAGGCTGAGCTAAAATCTCCACCTCGGCAACTGCCCAGCCAAAGCCCGCACTACAGTGTTATTTCCCCCGGATTTTACAAGCAACCCACGGCACTAAACTATGACCAACCCAAGTAACGACACCTTTACCCTTGCCGGGAAAGAGTACAGCTCCCGCCTGCTCGTAGGCACTGGCAAATATAAAGACCTGGAGGAGACCGATGCAGCGATCAGCGCCAGTGGTGCAGAGATTGTCACCTTTGCGGTGCGTCGTACCAATATCGGCCAGGATAAGGATCAACCTAATCTGCTGGATGTGATCTCGCCCGATAGATACACCCTGCTGCCCAATACAGCAGGATGCTTTGATGCCAAAACAGCGGTACGCACCTGTCGCCTGGCAAGGGAGCTGCTGGATGGCCACAACCTGGTCAAACTTGAGGTGCTGGGTGATGAGAAGACCCTGTTTCCAGATGTTACCGCCACCCTGGAGGCAACAAAAGAGCTGATCAAGGATGGGTTTGACATCATGGTCTATACCAATGATGACCCCATTATGGCCAAGCGTCTGGAGGACTTGGGCTGCATCTCTGTCATGCCGCTTGCAGCACCCATTGGCTCTGGCCTGGGCATTCGCAACCGCCTGAATATTCGCACTATTGTAGAGAATGCCAGTGTCCCGATTCTGGTTGATGCCGGTGTGGGTACCGCCTCAGATGCGGCCATTGCAATGGAGCTTGGATGTGATGGAGTGCTGATGAATACTGCGATTGCGGCGGCCAAAAACCCCGTGCTCATGGCATCTGCCATGCGCAAAGGGATTGAAGCCGGGCGCGAGGCCTATCTGGCGGGTCGCATGGCACCGAAGCGCTTTGCATCTGCATCCTCCCCTATGGATGGGCTCTTTTTCTGAGCGATCCGTCAATACGGCAGCGGCACAGTGTTTCAGTGCCGCTGTTAAAAACAGCCAGAGCGTCCGCGCCGAATATGCCAGAAGAGACCAAGCGTCGCCCCATCCGCAGCTTCGTGCTTCGGGAGGGGCGCTTTACGGAAGGGCAACGCAATGCATACCATCGCTGCTGGTCGCAGTTTGGCATAACCTGCATTGAGGGTGAGGAACTTGATCCTCTCCAGCTGTTTGGCAGCAGCCGGCCGCTCTATCTGGAGATTGGGTTTGGCAATGGTGAGGCGCTGGCTGAAACCGCTGCCCGGCACCCTGAAAACAACTACATTGGCATCGAGGTTCACCGCCCCGGTGTGGGTCACCTGCTGTTGAAACTGGAAGCGCAGGGGCAGCACAATGTCAGGGTCATACGGCACGATGCCATGGAGGTGCTGCGCCACCATCTGCCGGATCAATCCCTGGACGGGGTCATGCTTTTTTTTCCTGACCCCTGGCATAAAAAGCGCCATCACAAGCGCCGTATCGTGCAGCCCGAATTTATCAGCCTGCTGGCGCAGCTGCTGAAGCCCGGTGCTACCTTGCATATGGCAACAGACTGGGAAGATTATGCCGAGCAGATGATGCAGGTTTTGAGTGCTGCCGGCGAATTTGAAAACAGCCAGAGCAGGGGGCAATTTGCACCGCGCCCTGAGACGCGGCCATGCACCAAATTTGAACAGCGCGGCCAACGCCTGGGTCATGGTGTCTGGGATCTTCTTTTTAAGCGGAGCTAGGAGTCTGTCCGAGAATAGGTAAATTTGCGATTTGTCAAAAATCAATCCCTTTAAATTCAATGAGTTAAAAGCCTTGATTCGTAACTTCTCAATAACCCCATGCGGTTATGGGTTTGGCACGATACACACCTTACCATTGAGCAAGTCAGGCAGATAAGGGATCAATCCACCCTCCCCAAGGCGATCGTGAAGGAATTCCCAGATTG
>JALSJZ010000062.1 GCA_026989135.1 Sedimenticola sp.
TCTGACGCAGCGCCTGGACAGTGAGCTGGCTCTGATCCATCGGCAGGAGGAGGCCAATGTCGAGCTGTGGGGAACGGCCGTGCAGGTGGGTGAGTATGAAGATAAACAGCCCAGTGATGTATTCCACAATATGCAGAAGATCTCCAATCTGCTGGATACCGTCCTCGGTTCAGAGGGATTCACCCCAAACGATGTCTTTCGTGAGGTGAATATGATCAAGCAGGAGGTGCTGCTGATTGCCGATAGTCTGGGCCAAACCATTCCGGCAAAGGTCTGGAGTGCACCGGCACTAAAGCCCGATACGGAACCAAGTGATGTATTGACAAAGGCTCAGGAGGTGCTGGATCTGATTGTTCTGGCCAAGCGGCGGGCCGGAATGTTTGGGGTGCGTGACATTGCGGTTCTTCCCGGTGAGGTGGTGACCCCCACCGAGGTCTTCAACCAGGTGCGGCTGATCGGGACGGAGCTGACCGAATTCAAGGTGTTTCTCAATATCATCGCCACCCCGGAGCTGCTGCCAATCCAATACGGCAAGACACCGGCCCACGTGCTGCAGATGCTTGAAGGAATTACCGCTGCCCTTCGATCCCTGCTGCATCTTGATAGCACCCAGCCATGAGATTTGCCCTGCCCACCCGCTTTGCGCTGCTGGCCTTTGTGGTTGCCGGGCTTGGCATTATCAGTATCTCTGTATTCAGCTATCAGGATGCCGCTGCGCTGCTGCGCCAGCTGAGTGTGGAACGTATGGCCGGCGAGCTGTCGCGGCTAACCAGTCAGTTTCAGGAGAATATCGACCGCATACGGGAGGATGTGCAGCGTGTTGCCGTCTCTGATCCCGTACTGGGCTATGCCCGGGCGGTTAAGGGCGGCGGCTATGATGATGAGCGCAACATGACCCTGGAGCTATGGAGACAACGGCTGGCCAGCAACTTTAAGGGGTTGCTGCAGCAGCGCCCGGGTTATTTGCAAATCCGTTATATCGGGGTGGCGGATGCGGGCATGGAGCTTGTCCGGGTGGATCGCCGGGATCACGGTATTGTGATCATTGAAGAGGAAAGTCTCCAGCCACAAGGTCAGCAGGAGTATCTGCAGCAGACGGTTGCGCTTCAGCCCAATCAGCACTATCTCTCCGGGGTGGAGCTGAGCCGAAAGCATGGATCCATTCTCTTTCCATTACAGCCTGTGATTCGGGTGGCATCCCCCGTCTACACCAAAAGTGGAGATGTGTTTGGCGTGGTGGTCATCAATGTAAACTTTGAAACACTGGCCAAACCCTTTGATACGCCGCCGCCCCATGTCTCTTTTATGCTGGCCGATGAGGGGGGTGACTATCTGATTCACCCCGACCGGGATCGACGGTTTACCAGAGCCTTGGGCGGCAGTGCTGGCATGCAAAAGGATTATCGGCAGTTTGACCAACTACAGCACTTTCATGAAACGTATGGGTTACTTGAACTACCGGGGCAGAGCTCCAGCCTCATCCACTCCCACCTGCGTTACGACCCGCTGAACCAGGAGCGCCATATCCTGGTTACAGCCCAGGTCTCCCATGAGCTGATTGATGAACTATCATTAGGGTTCGGGCAACGGCTCTCCATCGGAGTGGCGGTGGTAGTTCTCCTCATCAGCATCGGTATGGCACTGCTGGCCAGCCGCCTGACACGGCCAATCAAGCTGCTTACCCTGGCGGCAGACAGGATAGCCAAAGGTGAAAGTGCAACCATCCCGGCTGTTGACCGTCAGGATGAGCTGGGGCTGTTGGCCAACTCATTTCAGACAATGGTGAATCATCTGAATGACTCACAACAGGATCTCAAATCACTGGCGGGCAGCCTGGAGCGGCAGGTGGAAGAGCGAACCCAGGAGCTGGGGGTGGCGCTGGAACAGGCTGAGGATGCCAATCAAGCCAAGGGTGAATTCCTGGCCAACATGAGCCACGAGATCCGCACCCCGATGAATGGGGTCATCGGCATGACCAACCTACTGCTGGATAGTGAGTTGAATGAGGCACAGCGTGACAGTGCGCTCATTATTAAACGCAGTGCTGAATCGCTGCTGGAGATTATCAACGACATCCTTGATTTCTCCAAGATCGAGGCAGGCAAGCTCCACCTGGAGCCAATTGACTTTGATCTGGGACGGTTGCTGGATGATGTTGCCAGCACCCTTGCCTTTCGTGCGCAAGAGAAGGGGGTTGAGCTGATCTGCCCTGCCAACCCGGTACTGCATGAGTGGTATCGTGGAGATCAGGGCCGCATCCGTCAGATACTGGTCAACCTGGTGGGTAACGCCATCAAATTTACCGAGCAGGGAGAGGTGGTGGTCAACTATGAGCTGATGAGCAGGGATAAAACAGAGTACCGGCTGTACTTTAGCGTAACCGACAGCGGTATTGGCCTGAACCGGGAGCAGCAGGCCAGGCTGTTTGACCGCTTCACCCAGGCTGATAGCTCAACGACCCGCAAATATGGCGGCACCGGCCTGGGGCTTGCGATCTGCAAGCAGCTGGTGGAGATGATGGGAGGGGAGATTGGCGTGGAGAGCAGGCCGGGCCGGGGCTCCACCTTCTGGTTTACCCTTAACCTGACCCATGTCAAACAGCAAGCGCAGCTAAGTAGCACGCTTGACCTGTGCAGAGAGAAGGTGCTGGTGGTTGATGATAACGCCAGCAACCGGCAGCTGCTGGGTGAAGTACTCGATGCCTGGCAGGTGAAGCATGCACTGGCAGCCGATGGTGAGGCGGCGATACAGCGGTTGCGGGATGCGGCAGCGCAAGATGCCCCCTTCAGCATAGCACTGCTGGATATGCAGATGCCGGGCATGGATGGCAGGCAACTGGCTGCGCTGATCCAGCAGGATATACAGCTGGCCGATACCCGCCTGGTGTTGCTCACCCCCCAGGGGCAGTATGGTGATGCAGAGAAGATACAGGAAGCCGGTTTCGCGGGTTACCTCTGCAAGCCGGTCAACCAGTCTGAGCTATACTTCGTGCTGTTGCAGGTGGCGGGTATCACACAAGAGGATGGCAGGCAGAGCGCCCGCCGTGCAGCTCGTGAGCTGCCGCAGTTTAATGCCAAGGTGCTGGTGGTGGAGGATAATGTCACCAACCAGAGAGTGGCTCGCGGTATGCTGGAGAAGTTCAATATCCAGATCGAAATAGCGGGCAATGGTGAGCAGGCGCTCCAGGCGCTTGCACGATCCCCCTGCGATCTGGTCTTCATGGATTGTCAGATGCCAGTGATGGATGGCTTTGAGGCGACCCGCCGGATTCGTGATCCGCAATCGCCGGTTACAGATCATGCCATACCGGTCATTGCCATGACGGCCAATGCCATGCAGGGTGATCGGGAGCGTTGCATCCAGGCTGGCATGGATGACTATATCGCCAAGCCGATAGATCCTGCACAGCTGCGCCGGGTGCTGGAGCAGTGGCTGCCTGACCGATGCTGCCGGGTTGCAGACTCAGGAGGTGCCGACACCACCCCATCGCTGGCCGAACCAATCTTTGATTATGCGGCCATGAGTGAGCGATTAATGGGCGACAAGGCGCTTATCCGTGCTGTGGCCGAGACCTTTTTAAAGGAGCTGCCGCTACAGATCGAACAGCTGAAATCTGCGCTGAAAACAGATGATGCAGCACAAATAGCCGCCCTGGCGCACAAGATCAGGGGCACAGCCCTGAATATAGGTGGCATGGCTCTCAGCTCATTAGCTCATGCAATAGAGCAGGCTGGCAGGAGAGAGGAGCCGGGGATGCTCTGCCAGGCGTTACCGGAACTGGAACAGCATGCTGCACAGCTTAAGGCAGCGATAGAGGATATGTTGCAATGCTTATGATCGGAATGAAGCCATGTTGAGCAAACTATTCAACCGGCTTTCGGTGAGCAATAAACTGCTGGCCAACATCTTTTTCTTCTGCCTTATCCTGATATCGGTTATTACCTACACAGTTGTCACACTGCAACAACATGCGGCTGATTCAACGGTTATCGACATTGCTGG
>JALSJZ010000063.1 GCA_026989135.1 Sedimenticola sp.
CATTCAGCAGTTTGGCCTCGGCAAAGTAGTTGCCAATAATCTGTAGCCCGACTGGCTTTTCCGCTGCGGGTGCAACCGGGATGGAGATCCCCGGCAGCCCTGCCAGATTCACCGCGATGGTGTAGATGTCCGAGAGGTACATACTGACCGGGTCATCGCTTTTTTCGCCAATGCGGAAGGCGCTGTCCGGCGCGGTTGGCCCCATGATCACATCGACCTGTTCAAAGGCGCGGGTGAAATCATCCGAGATCAGATGGCGAACCTGCTGCGCCTTCAGATAATAGGCATCGTAATACCCGGCAGAGAGCGCGTATGTACCAATCAGGATGCGCCGCTGCACCTCATCACCAAAACCCTCGGCGCGGGAACGTTTGTAGAGATCTTCCAGATCTTTCGGATCTTCACAACGATGGCCATAACGAACCCCATCAAAACGCGACAGGTTGGAGGAGCACTCCGCCGGAGCCACCACATAGTAGGTCGGCACCGCCAGATGGGTGTTGGGCAGGCTGATCTCCACCACTTCAGCACCCAATTTTTTGTACTCACCAATGGCCTCTTCAATGGATTTTGCCACCGAAGCATCCAGCCCTTCGCCAAAATACTCTTTGGGCAGGCCGATCTTCAGTCCACTCAGGTTATCCTCAATTCCGGCACTGTAATCTGGTACCGGCTGTTCAGCACTGGTGGAGTCACGCCGGTCAAACCCGGCCATCGCCTGCAACATAATGGCCGCATCGGCGGCGCTGGTGGTCATGGGGCCGGCCTGATCCAGACTCGATGCAAAGGCGATCATGCCGTAGCGGGAGACCCGCCCATAGGTCGGTTTCAGCCCGGTGATGCCACACAGCGCAGCAGGTTGGCGGATAGAGCCACCCGTATCGGTACCGGTTGCCGCCGGAGCCAGACGCGCCGCCACGCAGGCAGCCGAGCCACCGGAGGAGCCGCCGGGTACGGTTTCGGTATCCCACGGATTGCACACCGGGCCGTAGTAGCTGGTCTCGTTGGAGGAGCCCATGGCGAACTCGTCCATGTTGGTCTTGCCCAGATTGACCATGCCTGCGGCCTTGAGCCGCGCCACCACTGTGGCATCGTAGGGCGAGATGAAGCTCTCCAGCATTCTGGAGCCACAGGTGGTTCTGACCCCTTCGGTGCAGAAGATATCCTTGTGGGCGATGGGTATGCCCGTCAACGGCTCGGCATCGCCTACTTGCAGCCGTTGATCGGCCACCCTGGCAGCGCTCAGCGCCTCATCATTGCAAACCGTGATAAAGCTGTTGAGCTTGCCATCGAGCTGCTGGATGCGATCAAGAAAATACTGGGTCAACTCAACGCTGGAGTAGTCACCAGCGCGCAGACCGGCGGCCAGCTCTGTGATGCTTTTATTGTGCATAACGCTTTAAATATAGAATATCGGATCAGATGAAGATAAAGTGAAATAAGCAGCCAACAGGTGCTTATTCGATGACTTTGGGTACCAGATAGAGCCCATTCTCAGTCTGAGGCGCAATAGACTGGAATAGCTCACGGCGGTTCGTCTCCGTCACCTCATCACTGCGCAGGCGTTGTGCCATCTGCAGTGGATGCGCCATCGGCACAATACCTTCTGTATCGACGGCACTGAGCTGTTCGACCAGCTCCAGAATATTGGTGAGGTCAGCGGTAACGCTGCCCATCTTTTCATTGCTCAGATCCAGACGGGCAAGGTGGGCAATTTTTTTCACATCGGCATGATCGAGCGGCATGGTTTCCTCAGTAAAAACGGGTGCTGTATTCAGCGTCGGGCTAAAATAACATATCCACATTTTTGCTTCTATTCCTTGCTCCAAACTTATACCATTGATAGATTATGCGCTTTTCGGCAGAAGCAGCCTTTTTCTCCTGCCCCGGCCTCCATTTTAAACCCAGGATTCAAACCCTAAACCATGTTCTTTAGAAGCATTCGCGGCATCTTTTCCAATGATCTTTCGATTGATCTTGGCACAGCAAATACCCTCATCTACGCGCGGGACAAAGGGATTGTCCTCGATGAACCCTCGGTTGTAGCCATCCGTCATGACCGCAGTCGCGGCGGTAATAAGTTTGTCGTTGCGGTCGGTGTCGAAGCCAAGCAGATGCTGGGACGCACGCCGCAAAACATCACCGCCATCCGCCCACTGAAAGAGGGGGTGATCGCTGACTTCACCGTCACCGAAAAGATGCTTCAGCACTTTATCCACAAAGTGCATGAGAACCGTATCATCCGCCCCAGCCCGCGTGTGCTGGTCTGCGTCCCCTGCGGCTCGACCCAGGTGGAGCGGCGTGCGATCAAGGAGTCCGCCGGTGGCGCTGGCGCGCGCGAGGTCTATCTGATTGATGAGCCGATGGCCGCTGCCATTGGCGCTGGCCTGCCCATTGATGAGGCGCGCGGCTCCATGGTGCTGGATATTGGCGGCGGCACCTCCGAGGTCGCGATTATCTCGCTGAACGGCATTGTCTACTCCAACTCTGTGCGGGTTGGCGGCGACCGTTTCGATGAGGCGATTATCAGCTATGTGCGCCGCAACTACGGCACTCTGATCGGCGAGGCCACCGCTGAGCGCATCAAAAAAGAGATTGGCACCGCATTCCCCGGCACCGAGGTGATGGAGATCGAGGTCAAGGGGCGCAATCTGGCAGAGGGCATCCCACGCAGCTTTGTACTCAACAGCAACGAGATTCTGGAGGCGCTGCAAGAGCCGCTCTCCGGCATTGTCGGTGCGGTCAAAACCGCACTGGAGCAGACCCCGCCTGAGCTGGGGGCTGACGTTGCAGAACGCGGCATCGTACTGACCGGCGGCGGCGCCCTGCTTAAGGATCTCGACCGGCTGCTGGAAGAGGAGACCGGGTTGCCGGTGCTGATCGCTGATGATCCTCTCACCTGCGTTGCGCGAGGCGGCGGCCGGGCGCTGGAGCTGATCGACGAGAGAGGCGGCGAGATGCTGCTGGTCGAATAATCCAGTTTCTGACAAACCAAGTGGCGGCCTGAACCCTCAGGCCGCCATAGCATGAGAGCCACCCCCGATTAAGACGCTATTTACCCAGGGGCCATTCATCACTGCCCGCATGGCAGCAGCGGTGCTTGTCTCACTGCTCATGATGGTGGTTGACCAGCGTGAAAATCACCTGGAGCCCCTGCGCTCCACCCTCTCGGTTATTGTTGCCCCGTTGCAGCAGATTGCCAGCCTGCCTGCCAGCAGCGGTGCATGGCTCTCTGAAACCCTCTCCTCCCGCCAGCGGTTGCAGGAGGAGAACCAGGCGCTGCGCAAACTCAACCTTAAACTGAAAGGACAGCAGCAGAAACTTGCAGCACTGGAGGCCGAGAACATGCGTCTGCGCGACCTGCTGGACTCTTCTCTGAAGATTGGCGATCAGATCCTGATCGCCGAGTTGATCGCCATCGACCTCGACCCCTATAAGCAGCAGGTGGTCATCAACCGGGGCGACAACTCCGGCGTGTTTGAGGGGCAGGCGGTGCTGGATGCCGATGCTGTACTGGGACAGGTTATTCGTGTCGCCCCCTTCTCCTCCACCGTATTGATGATCACCGACCCCAGCCACGCGCTGCCGGTAGAGGTGAATAGAAACGGGTTGCGCACCATCGCCATGGGCACCGGACGCATCAATGAGCTGGAGCTGCCGCATCTGCCCAATAACAGCGATATTCAGGTAGGCGACCTGCTGGTTACCTCCGGCCTGGGCGGCCACTTCCCTCCCGGCTACCCGGTGGCGGAGATCACCCAGGTGGTCAACAAGCCCGGCCAGCCTTTTGCCCATATCCTGGCCAAACCCAGCGCCAATCTGGAGCGCGCCCATGAGGTGCTGCTGGTGCGCACATTGACCGCGCCGCCCGCCGCTACAGAGAGTGCGCCATGACGGTAACACCTCATCGTGGCGGCCTCATCATCCTTGCCACTTTTGTGCTGGCGCTGATCCTGACCAGCCTGCCGCTGCCCGAATCAATTC
>JALSJZ010000064.1 GCA_026989135.1 Sedimenticola sp.
CAGATGTCGTCATCCTGGCCCCCTCACACCATCTGGCATTCCCTGGCATTGGGTATTGCAGCGCAACACAGTTCCAGACCCCTTTGGGCTATCTGATGGTAAACCAGCAGGCCATATCCCTGATCAGCAATCTGCCGCAGGTTCACCAGGTCGATGAGGCGTTTGAAAAGGAGCATAGCCTTGAGGTGCAGCTCCCTTTCCTGCAGATGACACTGGGGAATTTCCAAATCACACCGCTGCTGGTAAGTGATGCAAAGAGCACTGAGGTTGCAGAGGTGCTGGAGCAGCTGTGGGGTGGCGATGAGACCCTGATTGTTATCAGCTCCGACCTCAGCCACTATCTGGACTATAGAAGCGCCCAGAGGGTTGACCGCGAGGCGACCCGTGCTATCGAGCAGCTGGAGCCGGGCGGGCTTGACTACCATCATGCCTGTGGCCGCACACCGGTGAGCGGGCTGCTGATTGCCGCACGCCACCATCACCTCAATGCGACCACACTGGATCTGCGCAACTCTGGCGATACAGCCGGCTCTCGCAATCAGGTTGTAGGGTATGGTGCCTATGCCTTCGCCTGATACAGCCACTGCGTCACTGGATGAGCAGGCTCGCAGCCTGCTATTGCAGATTGCGGAAGCCTCCATTCGGCATGGTTTGCGCTACGGCAGGCCACTGCCGGTTGATCCTGAAGATCATCAGGAGGCACTTCAGGCCAACCGTGCAAGTTTTGTAACGCTGCAAAAACAGGGGGAGCTGCGCGGCTGCATCGGCCACCTCGAGGCCTGTCAACCGCTGGTGCGGGATGTTGCAGAGAACGCCTATGCCGCCGCTTTTCAGGATCCACGATTTCCACCACTGGCCGACAGCGAAATGGGGGATATTGAGATTCACATCTCTGTTCTCACCCCCGCAAGTCCCATGAGCTTCAGCAGCGAAGCCGAGCTGATCGCCCAGCTACGCCCAGGCCGGGATGGCCTGATCTTGCAGGAGGGTTATAAAAAAGGCACCTTTCTGCCCTCGGTCTGGGAGTCACTGCCAGAACCGGCCGAGTTCATCAGACACCTGAAACTCAAGGCCGGGCTGCCAGCCTCTTACTGGTCAGAGAGCCTCAAGGTGTTCCGGTATGAGACGGAATCCTTCCCTTAAAACCGCTACGGCTTGCTCTTCCTGTTGCAGCCACCCACAGAGCCAACAAGGCATGAACCACCATCAAACCAGACTGCATGATCCAGTCTGGCACCCTCCAGTACAACCCCCCCAGGTGTGGCACCGCGAAGGATCGCAAAACTGAGATCAGCATCTGCAAACACCGTATTGGTCAGATCTGCGTTCTGCAGGTTGGCTCCTTTCATTCTGGCCCGGTTCAGCTGTGCGTAGCTTAGATCAGCACCGCTAAAATCCACATATTCCAGATCGGCATCGACAAAAAGCACGCCGCTCAGATTGGCTCCTCTGAGCAAGGCTCCCGCCGCATTCACACCGGTCAGATCCGCCGCCGCGTACTGAACACCATCCAGACGACAATTCTGCCAGTTGATGCCGGGGGCAGGCGCGCTTTCACACTCCGCCTCCGGAGCCGGCGTGGGTGCCCCACGGTAGAGGCCAAAGCCGATGATCACCACAACCAGCAACAGGCTGATCAGCGCTGACCGAAGGGGTAGTCGCTCCTTTTTTCTTGTTAAGAGCGCCGACCGGGCAGCACGATGTTTATTGGTGGTGCCTGCCTCTTCAGCACGCCGCTCACCCTTTCGCCTCTGTTTATAAACCGCATCACTCCCGGCCGTACGCCGCTCCCGGCCAGAGCGCATATCTTCACGCATTCTGCCTGCCTGTAATGCGCTATCATCCCCCTCCTCCAGCGCCTTGCGCAGCTCCGGGGGCAGCACCTCGGGAAGGCTTGAAGCTGGCTGCCAATCCTTTCCATTACAGCTCAGCTCATCGGTAAGCGCTATCCGTCCAAGCAGCAGAGAGCGACGAACCGCACCACTGGGAAAAGGGCCAAGCACCTCGCCTTTATGTTTTACATACCAGAGTTTCTGTTTTCCTTTTGGGTGAGCTTTATTCATTTTTCATTTACTCTATCCGTATAGTTATCGCTGGATAGGCCGATAGAGAACCCGATGCTTGTTTCCAACCAACTCTCACAGCTTCCACTTCAGCTGTCAAAGCCTGATTTGCAAAAACTGTTGCAAAACCTGCAACCGGGGCAGTTAGTAAAAGCAACCGTCGTGCAGCAGGTGTCAGTGAACGCTGTGCAGCTGAAGATAGGCGCACAGGAGCTGCTCGCCTATACCCGTTTACAGCTCTCAGCAGGCCAAAAGCTGACCATGCAAGTGACAAAGGGGGGGGAGAGACCGGAGTTAAATCTGCTGCAAGCACGCACCGGCAGTGAGCTGCAAAGCCAGATTCTGCGCCAGGCGCTGCCCAGACAGATCCCGCAGGCCAGGCTCTTTAATGCGCTTCAGATGATCGCGACCACCCCGCCCGAGCTGCTGCAAAAGCTGCTGCCCGAACTGCTGCGCAAAAGCGGGCTGGATCAGGGGGGAACGGGACGCACTCCACCACCGCTGCAAGCTGGCTCAATGCCGCTGCAAAAGCAACCTGCTGAACCCTCGCAAAGCACCACAACCAGCCCACCAACTACAGGCAGAGCATTGCCAGCTGATCTGCAAAAAGCCATCCAGGCCATTCTTGCCAAAGTCCTGCCCCAGACTGGCAATATCTCCGCCCCACAAATTCGCCAGGCGCTATTGAATTCGGGCCTCTTTTTAGAGGCCAACCTTGCCTTTGGAAACCCGGCACAGGCAGCGGGCGATCTGAAGGCCAACCTGCTGAATCTGTCACTTCTGTTACGCGTCTATCTCCAATCCAGACAGCGTCTGCAACAGGCCAACAACCCCTCGCAACCACAGGATCCAAAAGCCGCCACAGGCAACAGCCGCGCACCGCTTCAACTGCTGGGTGAACTGCTCAGGCAGGCAGAGGGAGGGGTGGCACGCCTGCAGACCCATCAGCTCAACTCACTCCCCACGGAGGAGTCATCAGTGCAAACCTGGCGCTTTGAGCTGCCGATTCAGCAACCCAACCGGATCGACAGCTTTTTAATCAGGCTGGAGCAGGAACAGGAAGGGAGAAAAGGCCAAACCGGCACCAGCTGGAAGATCACTCTTAATTTTAATTTCTCTCCGCTCGGCCCCGTTGAGGCCAGATTGAGCCTCAGAGGTGAGGAGATTTCTGCTTTTTTTCTGGTCGAGCAGGCCGATAGCGCTGCTCTGATAAGCCAAAACCTACCCCAGCTCAGCGAAGCATTTGCCCGGGCAAATCTGAAGGTCGGCCAGCTGCGCAGCCAGCAGGGAAAGATCGACCCACCCTCCAGCACAGCGCCCTCTGCCACACCTTTTTTACTGGATGAAAAGGCATGAGCACAAAAGACTCAGATCAACATGAGGCGCTGGCAATAGCGCTCTATTACGATGAGAAAAATGCCCCAAGGGTCACGGCCAAGGGGGAAGGGGCCATTGCCCGCCAGATCATGGCGCTTGCCGAAGAGCACAACATTCCGCTGGAGGATGACCCGGAGCTGGCTGCTCTGCTGGCTCAGATCCCGCTGGGTGATGAGATACCCGAGACGCTCTATCTTGCAATCGCTGAGGTGATTGCATTTGCCTATATTGTGGCGGGTAAGTTTCCGGCCGGTTACGATTCGCGGGAGGGGTGACGGCGCTGGCTTCTCTCGTCTGACTCTTTCTGTTCACGCTTCTCCATGGCGCGCTGCTCCTCTGCCTGATAACGCTGCATCACATTGTCCAGCACCTTGCTGCGGATATGCTTCTGCTGCCACAGCTCTTTTTTTTCTGTCTGATTTTTGTCGCTGGCCTGTACAACAACCTCCTGCTCTTTGATGGCAAGATCGAGCTTGGCCAGAAAGGCCTGGTACTCTCTTAGCTGTGCGGCACTGATCCCGTTGCGTGAGGCGGTATTGAATCGCTCAAGATACTCATTATGATACTCTCGCAACTCATCCAGCCTGGCTTGTTGCTTCTGCATGTAACGCCGCGAATCACCAAACTGATGTGCCGCATTGCGCTCGTTGGACTCGGCCACGCGTAAAACCGGCTTAAAGCGTTTTGATGGTGACATACCGGATCTCTCCTCCTGCTGTAACTATGGCAAACATTTGCTCTTTATGCCGAGACAATCTCTGTTTTCGGTTGGGGAAAGAGCTTCATAAGATCACTCAGACTCTGTCCCAAAGGCTCTGGGACATGCATATCCTGGCGCAAAAACTCCAGCAGTATCGGCATTGCCTCAATCGCTGCATCGATTCGCTCATCGCTCCCCGCCTGGTAGGCACCCACATTGATAAGGTCACGGTTTTGCTGGTAGATGGAGTAGAGCTGTTTGAAGGCGATGGCCGCCTGCCGATGCTCTGGCGTTGCAATATCATTCATTGCCCGGCTGATCGAGGCCTCGATATCAATGGCCGGGTAGTGGCCGCTCTCTGCCAGCTGCCGGGAGAGCACGAAATGGCCATCCAGAATCGCCCGCGCCGCATCGGCAATCGGATCATTCTGATCATCCCCTTCGGTCAGCACGGTATAGAAGGCGGTGATCGAACCAGCGCCCTTTTCACCATTGCCTGCCCGCTCCACCAGTTGGGGCAGCTTTGCAAAGACAGAGGGGGGGTAGCCCTTGGTTGCCGGCGGCTCATTGATGGCCAGCCCGATCTCCCGCTGCGCCTGCGCATAGCGGGTGAGCGAGTCCATCAGCAGCAGCACCTGTAACCCCTGATCTCGAAAATATTCGGCAATGCTGGTCGCCAGCATGGCACCGTGCATGCGGCGCAGTGGTGCATGGTCTGCCGGCACCGCCACCACCACGGCACGCGCCAGTCCCTCTGGCCCCAGGTTGTTCTCTACAAACTCTTTGACCTCCCTGCCCCGCTCACCAATCAGCCCCACGACGGTCACATCGGCATTGGTGTAGCGTGTCATCATGCCGAGCAGCACCGATTTGCCCACACCTGATCCGGCAAACAGCCCCAACCGCTGGCCGCGCCCAACCGTCAGCAGGGCATTGATGGCACGAACCCCCACGTCCAGCGGCTCGCGAATAGGGCTGCGGGAGAGCGGGTTAAAGACCTTTCCAGTCAGGGTTCGGCGCTGGGTGGCCTGTAAGGGACCTTTGCCATCGAGTGGCCGCCCGGCACCGTCAATGACGCGCCCCAGCAGCTCTTCACCCACCACCGCTTCACAGACCCGGCCGGTGGGGACGACCCGGGCATCCTGCTCCAGCCCCCGGATATCACCTGTGGGCATGAGGTAGAGACTCTCGCCCGAGAAGCCCACCACCTCCGACTCGATCACATCCCCGCTGCTGCTGATCACGTCACACTGGCCGCCGATGGCGGCCCGGCAGCCTACTGCCTCCAGGGTAAGGCCGACCATGCGGGTCAGGCGGCCTTCCAGCATCAGGCCGCGGGAGTCACTGAGCTGATTGATGTTTTTGCTCAATCGCGCTTTCCAGATGGTGTTGCGGTTGGTCTCCGGGAGAGTCACTCTTCATCATCCTCTTGGGCGCGTTCACCGCCCAGCAGTGGCGCAATAAGCGCAGTCAGGCGTGACTCCAGGGTCGCATCAATCTGGGAGGTGTCGGTCAATACCCGGCACCCGCCGCGTGCCAATATCGGATCTTCAACAATAACCCAGCCCAGCTCGGTCTCTGTGGTGCTGTAGACCTCACGCACCAGCACGGCATCATCCGGGTGCAGCACCAGGCGCACATGGCGGGATGAGACGGGCAGTATGCCTATGGCCTCCCGCACCACCCCCAATATCTGGTTTGGGTCGGTCTTGATTTCACGCCGAACCAGTTGTTTGGCAATGGCTATGGCCAGCGCAACCAGCTCTTGCTCCACCTGCTCATCGAGCTGTTTGAAAGGGGTCTCAAGCGCATGGAGCAGCTGCTCCATATTTTGAATATCTTGCTGTAGCTGTTTTCGCCCCTCTTCCAGCGCCTCTTTGTGGCCGTAGCTGAACCCCTCATTTTTCCCCTGCTCAAACCCCTCTTGATAGGCCTGCTTCTGAATCTGCTCCAGCTGCGCAGCCGTCATCAGCGAGCCGTGCAGATTACTGGCGGACGTCCCCCCACTGGAGATGCTGGGCGGATCCCACTGTTGCAGCTCATCGGCCTTTACACCGGAGATGATTTTAGACGAACTCTTCTCCACCCGAGCCTCCCAGCATGATCTCACCGGCATCTGACAGACGCCTGGTAACTGTCAGTATCTCCTTTTGCGCACCCTCTACATCACTGAGTTTTGCCGGCGGTGCAGCCTCCAGGTCATCACGCAGCATCTCGGCCGCCCGTTTGGACATGTTTTTGAAGATCTTCTCTTTCAGCGCCTCATCGGCTCCGCGCAGTGCCAGTAGCAGTTGCTCTGAAGCCACTTCACGCAGCAGGGTTTGAATGCCTCTGTCATCAATATCAATAAGATTTTCAAAGACAAACATGTTGTCCTGAATCTCCTGACCCAGCTCCTGATCGATGCCCGTGATCTGATCCATGATTTTGCTTTCAACCGCACCATCCACCAGATTCAGAATATCAGCTGCTGCTTTGATCCCTCCCAGCCCGGTTGATTTTGCATTGCTGCCACCTGAAAACTGCTGATCCAGAATGGAGTCCAGCTCCTGCAGCGCCGCCGGTTGAATGCCCTCCAGCGTGGCAACCCGCATCAGAATATCTGTGCGTACATTTTCAGGGAAGGCGGATAGCACATCAGCAGCCTGATCCGGGTCGAGGAAGGAGAGCACGATGGCAATAATCTGCGGGTGCTCCAGCCGGATCATCTCGGCAACCGATTTGGGATCCATCCACTTTAGCTGCTCCAGCCCTTTGCTGTTGCGGCCCAGCAGGATTCTGTCAATCATGCCCCCTGCCTTATCTGCACCCAGGGCACTGGTTAGCATGTTTCGAATATAGTCATCCGAATCAAGACCCAGCGCCGTTTCGCCTTTTAGCGTGGAGACAAAGGACCCCATCACCTCTTCCATCTGTGCGGTACTGACATTGGTCATTGTGGCCATGGCCAGGCCCACATCCTGAACCTCTTTCGGCCCCATGTGTTTGAGGATTTCAGCAGCATCCTTTTCACCCAGAGCAAGCAGCAGGATAGCCGCACGCTCAACCCCTTTTATCTTTGCAGGCTGTTTATCCGGCATCTTCAGAGACCCACTTTTTTACCACCTGTGCCACACGTTTTGGATCCTCCTGCACCATGCCTCTGGCTGCATCCAGGGTATTTTCATAGCTTCCAGGGCCGGGGAGTTCAACCTGCTCACTTGGCTGATCACCTGACTGGTCACCTAAAACACCACCTGCACCCGCAGCTACAGGTGCTGGCATGACAGGCACCGCAAGCAGCTTTTTCATAGTGGGTTTCAGCACCACAAAGATCAATATCAGTACCAACAGTATGCCGCCCACCTGACGTGCCACATCCCACACCCAGGCCTGTTCCCAGATCGCCTCTTCAGGCAGCGGCTCTAGTGGCGGGGGCAACTGAAAAGCGGCATTGATGACCCGCACGGTATCACCACGTTCAGCATTGAATCCCATCGCCTCTTTGACCAGCTGGGTGATCTGTTCCAGCTCTTCAGGGGTGCGGCCGACCGGCTCTTCATCCTTTTTCTTGTCCGAGACCTGTGGGTTATCCACAACCACCGCCACCGACAGGCGACGCAGGCTGGTGGCCGGCATGCGGGTATGGCTGATCACCTTATCCAGTTCATAATTTCGCGTGGCCTGTTTGCTGCTGTTAATCGGCTCTGCCGCCTTTATGTCACCGCCTTCCAGCTGACCCACACGTTCAGGGGCAACGCCACCAACAGGAGGTTGATTGCTTAGCGCCCCCGGCACGCCCTGCACCCCGGCAAGCTGGCTGCGCTCCTCATTGATCTGTTCACTGCGTATCGCCAGCTCTTTTTGTGCTTGTGGGTTGAAACGCTCTTCGGTTTTTTCAACCTGGGTAAAATCCACCTCTGCCGTCACCTGGGCATGCACGCTGTCCGCACCCAATATAGGGGTGAGAATATCTTCAATGCGGTTACGATAGCGCTCCTCGACCTTGCTGGTGTAGTCAAACTGTGTACTGCTCAGCATCATCTCGCGGGTGCTACCCTGGCCACTGAGCAAGGAGCCCTTCTGATCCACCACCGTGACATTGTCCGCCTCCAGCTCTGGCACGCTGGAGGAGACCATGTAGACGATGGATGCCACCTGCCCTTTTTCAAGGATACGTCCGGGGAAGAGCTTGACCACAACCGAAGCGCTGGATTTCTTGCGCTTACGCACAAACACAGACTGTTTGGGCAGCGCCAGATGCACCCGCGCAGTCTGGACGCTGGAGAGGGTGCTGATGGTACGTGCCAGCTCACCCTCCATCGCACGCTGGTATCGCGCGGCTTCAATCATACGACTGGTGCCGAACCCTGTCTCCTGCTGCAACAGCTCAAACCCCAGGCCATCGCCACGAGGCAAACCCTGGCCAGCAAGATTCAGGCGCGCACGGTGCAGATCAGCCGCCGGGATCATGACGCTGCCGGTGGTTTGATCCACTTTCACCTCTATGCCGGCCTGCTGCAGCGCCGCAACGATCTCCGAGGCATCCTTTTCAGTCAAGCTGCCGTAGAGCACCGAGTAGTTTGGGGTCCAGGCCCAAAGCACAATAACGATACCCAAAGCAACGCTGCCAGCCAGCGTGAGCATAACCAGCAGTTGCCGAACCATCGGGTTGGCCATCAGCCCCTGCGGTTGGGCCGGCACCAGCTCTGTACTATCGGGATTTGCAGCTGCCATCTCTACCTATCCTCTGCCATTATTCATTGTGACCTAAATCCTGCAAGTGATCGTGCTTGCAGAGTGTAAGATATTGATTCATAGAGTGAATGACAACTTTGAGTGTCATCCTTATTGTGATGGCCGAAAAGTTTCATATCGCTATACGGATCAATAGCTTGCGCTATGTGAGTGCGAGCACTTGCAGGATTTAGGTGTAACCCTTCCTGCCGTCATACTGGCATGCTCATGACATTTTTGTAGGCCTCAACCAGTTTGTTGCGCACCTGTACCATGGCCTGGAATGAGACACTGGATTTCTGCACGGCAATCATAACCTCTGCCAGATCAACATCTCTTGAGCCTGTTTCAAAGGCTGTTTTCAGTTCACCCGCCGTCTGCTGGGTCTCATTGACCTTATCAATGGACTGCTTCAGCAGATCACCAAAACCAGCACCCTGCCCTGGCTCAACAGATGCCGCCTCATTTTTGGCCAGACCTTCGAGCCGCCTCATTTGAGTCAGAACCTGATTAACATCTATCGTATTCATTGTCAGATTACCTTTTTGGATTATCTATATTTCAAGCAACTATTACGCCAACAACTACCGGGGGATGGCCACACCCGCATCACGCAGGCGGGCAATCTTGTAGCGCAGGGTGCGCTGGCTGATACCCAGGCGTTCTGCGACCTCTTTACGGGTGCCGCTTCCATCCATCAAGGCATCCAGAATCATCTGCTCTTCCACTGATTTCAGATCCTCTGAGAGCCGCCCACCGGGAGGCGTCATGGCAGAGTTGTCGATATCCATGGCAGGCTCCATCTCAAAACAGAGGTCATCCGGCAAGATCTCGCCGCCGGATCGCAGAATAAGCGCGCGTTGCACCACATTCTCCAGCTCTCTGATATTACCCGGCCAGCTATGGCTCAACAGACGTTGCTGGGCTACCGAGGAGATGGAGGGGATACTCTCATTCGGCCGCAGATGGCGTTTTAGCAGAAAAGTGACCAGTGGCAGGATATCCCTCTGCCGTTCACGCAGTGGGGGCAGTGTCAGGGGGAATACATTGAGTCGATAGAAGAGATCTTCACGAAAACGCCCTGCCGCGACCTCTTCCCGCAGGTTTCGGTTGGATGTTGCCAACACGCGTACATTGAGCTGGATCAGTTTGCGACCACCGAGCCGCTCCACCTCACGTTCTTGCAGCACCCGCAACAGTTTGGCCTGTAGCGCAAGGCTCATCTCGGATATCTCATCCAATAGCAAGGTGCCTGCCTGTGCCTGCTCAAATTTTCCGGGGGATGCCTGATAGGCCCCCGTGAATGCCCCCCTCTCATAACCAAACAGCACCGCTTCCAGCATATTCTCTGGAATCGCTGCGCAATTCAGCGCAATAAAGGGGCCATCACGACGGCTGGAGCAGCGGTGTATGTAGCGGGCAAAAACCTCTTTGCCGGTGCCACTCTCACCGCCAATCATAACGGTGGCTTCACTCTGAGCCACCCGCCGGGACAGCTCCAGTATCTCCCGCGTGCGCAGATCTTCAGCGATAACAGCCCCTGCCTCTTCCGTAGAGCGCAGGATGCTGCTCTTTACCTTCTCCAGCAGCGTCTCAACCTCAAAGGGTTTTACCAGATAGTCAACCGCTCCCTCTCTCATGGCCGATACTGCTTTGTCCACACTGCCATAGGCAGTCATCAGCAAAACGGGAACCGAGGGGTAGAGCCTTTTTATCTTTTGCATCAGAACATGTCCATCCATGGGACGCATCTGCACATCACTGACCACCATGCCAATGGGCTGACGCTCCAGCAGACGGAGCGCCGCCTCCCCTTCACTGGCCGTCTCTACCGCATAACCGGCCATCTCCAGGGTATCGCACAGCACCTCGCATAGGGTGGGGTCATCTTCTACAACCAATACACTTATCTGACTCATGAGTGATTCCTCGAACGTATTTCATACACACCCGGTTGCTTTTGCACATAACCCGGCACCCTCTCCTCACGGCGACCTTCCTGACAGAGAGGAAGGGTGATTTTAAAACTGGCTCCACCCAGCTGGGCTGGAACCACAGATATACTGCCCTCATGGGCCAATATGACAGACTGCACAACCGCCAGACCCAGGCCAGTGCCATCGCTGCTGGTGGTAAAGAAGGGGTCAAATATCTTCTCTTTTATATCTTCAGGGATACCTGCCCCGTTATCACTGATCTGGATCTCTAGCAGGGCATCCGAACTACACTTCAGCTCTATCTGCAACTGCACCTGAGCACCACCATGCACCAGTGCGTTACTGGCCAGATTTATCAATGCACCCAACAGCCCATCCTGATTGCCCTGAATCATCAGCTCTCCCACCGTCCGGTCAATCAGTTCAAATTTCGCACCGCATGCCTTAACCAGCGGCTCCAGCATCTGCTCCAGATTCATCATCAATGGCGCAACAGCAATCGGAACCAGCACCCCCTGGTCGCCACTGGCAAAGGCCAGCATGTCCTTTATTTGACGCTCGATATGACAGAGGCGGGTGCGCAGGCGACTGGAGAATTGCTGACGACGCGCTGTTGGGAGGTCTTCACGCGCAAGATGGGTGCTGTCGAGCAGTGCAGAGGTCAGTGGTGTACGTATCTGATGTGCCAGCTGGGCGGCCATGTTGCCCAGGCTGTTCAAGCGCTCCTGCCGATTCAGATGCTCTTGCAGCTCACGTGTCTCGGTAACATCCAGCAGCAGTATGATTTTTCCAGGCTCAGGGGAGAGCGCACATTCAGAGAGTGTAACCAGTGCACCACTCTTCAGGCAGAGATCACCGCTGTTTTTTTTGCTGAAAGTGCGCTGATAAAACTCAGGCCAGGAGAGGCCCTGCTGGATGCCGTGTAACATTCTGGCAGCTGCCGGATTGAACTCCTGGATAGCGTGCTCACCATTCAGAACGACCACAGCTGCCGGCATAACTTCAAGCAGATGCGAGAGCCGGTTGGCCAGCCGCTCTTTTTCTGCCAGCTGGCGCAGGCGATCGGTACGTGTTTCGGCCAGCTCCAGACTTAGCTGCTCAACCCGGTTCTGCAGCTGCTGATAGGAGTCGGTCAGCTGCTCTGATACCTGATTGAATGCCAGGAAGGCATCTTCCAGCTGCTGCTGTCGAGCATGATTATGAGAGGATATTGACACTTAATTTTCTCTACTCAGTCGAGCCCTGATTGGACACTAACCTGGCAGCAGCAATTAACGTGCCTGTTTTTATTTTCCTTTTATTACAATAAGTTATTTGCCAAGCAAAACCCAGCGTCAAATAACCGACGGCTCATTAGGGCGCGACATGCCATATTTCCGAAGCTTTTCCACCAGTGTGGTTCGACGCATTTTGAGCCGTTTGGCCGCATGGGCAACCACCCCGCCCGCCTCCTCCAGTGCCTGCCGAATCAGCTCCTGCTCCAGGCCGCACAGGTGCTCTTTGAGGTCAATCCCCTCATGCGGCAGGCGTGCCACATTGCGTACAGAGTGACTCTCTGCATCGGCAATGGTCACCTGGGGCAGATCGCTCTCAGCTTGTGAGAGATCCACACCCTCTCTGAACTTCTCTGGCAGCTCTTTGACATCCACAACGCCGTAGGGATAGAGAATTGTCAGGCGTTCAATCAGGTTGGCCAGCTCCCGCACATTGCCCGGCCAGCCGTAGTGACTCAATGCCGTCACAGCAGCAGGTGTCAGGCGGACTGACCCACGCTTTTCGTTCTCGATACGGGAGATCAGATCTGTCGTTAACAGCGGAATGTCCTCTATCCGCTCTCTAAGGGGAGCCAGCTCGATTGGAAAGACATTGAGCCGGTAGAAGAGATCCTCCCTGAAGCTGTTCTCCTCTATCGCCTTTTCCAGGTTGCGATGGGTCGCAGCAATAATACGTACATTGCAGTGGATGGTTTTATTGCTTCCCACGCGCTCAAAGGAGCGCTCTTGCAACACCCGCAGCAGTTTGACCTGCATTGGCATGCTCATATCACCGATCTCATCCAGAAACAGCGTTCCCCCCTCTGCCATCTCAAAGCGCCCCTGGCGGGCACTGATGGCACCGGTAAAGGCGCCTTTCTCATGGCCAAAAAGCTCGCTCTCCAGCAGGTCTGCCGGGATGGCTCCGCAGTTTACCGGCACGAAAGGCTTACCACGGCGCAATGAGTGGTAATGCAGTTTTCGCGCAACCACCTCTTTGCCGGTGCCCGATTCACCCAGCAGCAGAACAGTAGCTTCCGTATCGGCCACCTGGGCAATCATGCGGGCAATCTTTCTGGTCGAGCGGCTATTGCCTGAAAGGCTTCTAAACAGCTCCAGCGAACGCATATCCTCCCCACTGGCAGAGCTGGTTTCGTTATGCACCTCTGCTTTATGCAGCAAGGTTGTCAAAACATCATGGCGTGTTGGCAACTCTATATTGCCAAGAATATTTACCTTTCCAGCAATGCTGCTCTTCCCTGGCTTATCTGACCCAACTTGAAATACCGCCGGATTTTTCTCCCTCTCATCAAGGGCTTGTAAAAGCATTGCAGAGTACTCTGACCTGCGGCCAGCAGCTAAAATAACCGCCACACAGGCCTCACCCAACTCATCCAGACTGCTCTTCAAGGCCTCCGAATCGACCGCTGTGCTTACTGAATAGTCAATGAATTCAATAATGTTTTTCAGATAAAGGGCATTTTCAGAATGGTCACCTGCCAATATTACGTAACTATTTTTGACAAGCACTTTGGTTTCTTTGCCCTGAGACATTATTGTTCTCTCTTATTTGATAAAATCAACGAGTTACAACCTATAGGTGAAGTAAAGCACTAGATTTGCAGCATGTCAAAATAATGTCGCACTTATGAGATAACAATCAAATTGCTTGACATAAAGTTCATGGCAGCCTAGTAATGAGATTGTCTCCTTAATATAAAAGGTATCACTGGTTGAGCGACATTCCTTTAAGCGCACTCTTTGCTGTGCTATTTGTCTTAATCCTTCTCTCTGCATTTTTCTCCGGCTCTGAAACCGCTTTGATGACGCTGAACCGTTATCGACTGCGTCACCTTGTGGACAGAGGCCACCCCGCAGCCGCCCGTGCCAACAAGCTGCTTAAGCGACCTGACCGGCTCATAGGGTTGATCCTGCTGGGGAATAACTTTGTCAATATCCTGGCCTCCTCAATTGCCACCATCATTGCCCTGCGGCTGGGTGGCGAGAGTGCGATTGCCATCGCTGCGGGCCTGCTGACCTTTGTGATCCTTATTTTTGCGGAGGTCACTCCCAAGACGCTGGCGGCGCTGCACCCTGAGCGCCTGGCCTTTCCGGCGGCCACCATCTACACCCCGCTGCTGAAGATCTGCTACCCACTGGTCTGGATTGTCAACATTATCGCCAATGGCCTGCTGAGAGCCCTCGGCGTCACGCAGGATGGAGGAGACAATAACCGCCTTAGCCCTGAGGAGTTACGAGCCGTTGTGTTGGAGACTGGCGCAATGATTCCTCCGCGCCATAAAAAGATGCTGCTGAGCATACTGGATCTTGAGCGATCCACCGTAGAGGACATCATGATCCCTCGCAATGAGGTGGATGGCATCAACCTGGATGCCCCTCTGGACGAGGTGGTTCAGCAGCTTCAGAATGCCCACTACACCCGCCTGCCCGTCTATGAGGGAAGCATTTGCAATATCATAGGCACCATTCACGTACGTCATGCCATGCATGCACTGATCGACGGAACACTGACCAAGGATGTGATCAGAGGTATCTGCCGGAAACCCTACTTTATTCCACAGGGGGCACCGCTCAACCGGCAGCTGCTTAATTTTCAGCGCAGCAAAAACCGGATTGGACTGGTGGTTGACGAGTATGGCGACCTTTTAGGGCTGGTCACACTGGAAGATCTGCTGGAGGAGATCGTCGGCGAGTTTACCACTGATCCCGCTGATACCCTGCCCGATGTGCAGCCTCAGGATGACGGCAGCTTTCTGGTTGATGGCAGCGCAAACATCAAAGAGCTGGTGCGCAACATGCAGTGGGAGCTGCCCACCGATGGCCCCAAAACCCTGAATGGCCTGATTATTGATTATCTGGAGACCATCCCCAAAGCGGGCACCAGCCTCCGCCTTGCTGGCTACCCGATGGACATCATCCAAACCAAAGGAAATGCAGTAAAAACTGTTCGTTTTTATCCGCAGCACCGGAAAAAAGAGTCGAAAACATCCTGATCCACCCCATTTATCATCAAATAAGCCACTTTTATCCTCAAAAAGTTGTATCACAATATGCAGCAGCTATAGTGAAACTAAAGCCGTGATTGCCTCCATACCCTTGAACCACATCTCATGCTTCAGGTCTTAAAGGGGGCAACTGACAACCTAACGAGGAACAGGAAAGTGGCTAAACTCAGCTTGTCATTTAAAGGGCGGCCGATAGTCGTTCATCACTTTGATGAGAGCAGCAAGGCTATAACAATCGGCAGAAGCCCTGCCTGCACGCTGGTTATTGACAGCCTTGCTGTTGCCCCCATACACGCCAAAATCATCGCCACCCCAACCGGCAACCAGATCACGGCCATGGCGAATGAGATGCCTACATTGGTCAACAACCACTCCATAACAGAGCATCTGCTCACTCATGGCGACATCATCCAGATCGGCAAACACACCCTCTCTTTTGCAGAGGATGGCCAGACCTTTGGCCCACTGACCCGTGCAACAACCTCCGTTAAGCCCCGCATTTTCAAACCCCCTCCCATGGCACCTAAGAGCCACACACCCGGCCATAACAACGCACATTTAAAGGGGATCAGTGATGACGACCTGGCGGCTGTAAAACAACAAGCACAGCTTAAAACCTGTGTACAGATTGTAAATGGGAACCACTTTGGCAGGGTGATCTCAATAGAGAGTGGCCTAACCCGACTGGGGGTTGTTGGCCTGGCCTCTGCCGCCATTGCTCACCGAAAGGATGGCTACTTTTTATCACACCTGGAGGGGAGCAAACCACCCAGCGTCAATGGCCACTCCATCAAAGAGCAGAGCCAACAGCTGTTTGATGGTGACAATATACAGATTGGCAATGTACGCATGATTTTTCACCATCGGCACGCCACCGTCCCATCACAGATTGCGGTAGAAGGTGGATAGGCACTCTACTGCTATAGTTAACAGATCCACAGATTATTCCGGAGAGATTATGTCCAGCCCCCATCATGCCGAGCAGAACCGTAGGCAGTTCCACCGCATCCTGTTTGATACACCGGCCTTTGCAATCAGCGCCGGCAGCGCCGATCCGTGCAGTATCATTGATATCTCCCTGAACGGTGCCCTGATCTCGCAACCGGCTGACTGGAGTGGCGAGGTAGGTGACGCAACAGAGTTAAAGATTCCGCTCTCTGACGATGGGGCGCAGATCATTATGCAGGGAGAGGTGGCACATATCGAGAATGGCCATATCGGCATCCAGTGCCATCAGATCGATATCGACAGCATCAGCCATCTAAGGCGACTGGCTGAACTCAACCTGGGGGATGCCAGACTGGTTGAGCGCGAACTTGCAGCTTTGGGGTAGCGCCTACAGCACCGCATCCAGCGCATCAGAAAGGCGTTCCACCGCAATCACCTCAAGGCCGGGGATGGCCTTTTTCGGCACATTGGCCTTGGGCGCAATAGCGCACCGAAAGCCGTGTTTGGCCGCTTCGCGCAGCCGATCCTGACCATTTGGCACTGGCCTGATCTCTCCCGCCAGCCCCACCTCACCAAAGGCCACCAGATCCTGCGCCAGGGTTCTGTCCCGCAGGCTGGAGAGCACCGCCAGCAGCACCGCCAGATCTGCTGCGGTCTCTGTGATACGCACCCCGCCCACAATATTCACATAGACATCCTGATCGAACATGGCGATACCACCATGCCGGTGCAGCACCGCCAGCAGCATGGAGAGGCGGTTCTGCTCCAGCCCCAGCGTGACACGCCGGGGATTGCCCAGATGGCTCTCATCCACCAGCGCCTGCACCTCGACCAGTAGCGGGCGGCTCCCCTCACGAGTCACCATCACAATACTGCCAGAGACCTGGGTTTGATGGCGTGACAGAAATATCGCAGAAGGGTTGCTCACCTCCTTCAGGCCACGGTCTGTCATGGCAAACACACCCAGCTCATTCACCGCACCAAAGCGGTTTTTGATGGTGCGGATCAGGCGAAACTGGCTACCCGCCTCACCCTCAAAATAGAGCACGGCATCGACCATGTGCTCCAGCACACGCGGGCCGGCCAGCGAACCATCCTTTGTGACATGACCCACCAAAAAGATGGCTGTCCCGCTCTGCTTGGCAAACCGCACCAACTGGGCCGTCGCCTCCCGCACCTGCGCAACAGCGCCTGGAGCAGATTGCAACAGTTCGGTATAGAGGGTCTGAACCGAGTCAACCACCATCACATCCGGATGATGTTTTTGTGCCAAAGGGAGAATACGCTCAACGCAGGTTTCAGGCAGCAGTTGCAGGTTTTCGCAGGGCAGACCAAGCCGGTGGGCACGCAGGCTGATCTGTTCGGGCGACTCCTCACCGCTGACATAAAGGGTGGAGAGCCGGTCAGATAACTGGGCCAACGTCTGGATCAGCAGGGTGGATTTACCAATCCCAGGGTCGCCACCAATGAGCACCACTGAGCCTGCAACAAGGCCGCCGCCCAGTACGCGATCAAGTTCGGCAATGCCGGTGGAAAAACGTCCTTCTGATTTTGGTTTGACATCGGTCAGCAGCTGAACACGGTTCTGGCTGGCATCACCGGCATAGCCCGCAAAGCGTGGGTTTTTTGTTGTACCCTCGGCCACCACCCCCTCCTCCAGACTGTTCCAGCCGCCACAGTCAGGGCATTGGCCAGACCATTTTGGAAAGCTGCCGCCACAGGCCTTGCAGTTAAAAAGGGGTTTACCGGCTCTCTGTCTGGCCATCGCTCACTTGCCCCTCAATAAAATCGACCCGCGCGGCCACGCCACACAGAAGCTGATACGGGATGGTACCGGCCGCACTGGCGATCTCCTCCACTGGCAGGCCGACACCCCATAATATTGCCGGATCACCCACCCGAGCCTGCGGACAGCCACGCAGATCCAGCGTGATCATATCCATGGAGACCCGCCCAACCAGAGGCACCCGCTGGCCATTGAGCAGCACTGGGGTGCCGGGTGGCGCATGCCTTGGGTAGCCGTCCCCATAGCCAATGGAGACCACCCCAACCGCCATATCCTGTGGGCAGATCCAGCTGCCACCGTAACCAATGGCATCCCCCTTTTTATAGTGATTAACGGCTATCAGCTGGCTTTGCAGAGTCATCACCGGGGAGAGGTCATCCACTTCAGCCCGGCCATTCAAAAATGGCGACACACCGTAGAGCATGATCCCCGGACGAACCCAATCCGCGCAGGTCTCGGGCCAGCCAAGGATGGCACCTGAATTGGCTGCGCTCGCCTCGGCCCCCAGCATTGAGGTCATGCTCTGAAAAAGTTGCCACTGGGTGAGCGTGGCAGGGTCAGCGGGATCATCGGCATTGGCAAAGTGGGTCATCAGGCGTGGCTTGCCTGCAACTGCACAACAACCACTCAGCGCCTGATAGGCAGCTGGGGCGGAAGCAGCAGGGAGACCAAGACGGTGCATTCCCGTGTCCACCTTTAGCCAGCACACCAGAGGAGTATGAGTTTTATACTGCTGCAACTGCCTCAACTGCTCAGGATGATGCACCACCAGCTCAAGTCGGTGCGCCACGGCCAGATCCAACTCCTGCTGGCCTGCCCCCCCCTCCAACACCACAATCTGGCAGGAGATACCGGCTTGGCGCAGTGCAATACCCTCGCCTATCCGAGCGACAGCCAATGCATCCGCAGCGCGCTCTAACGCTTTGGCTATGCGCAACAGGCCATGGCCGTAGGCATTGGCCTTTACTACCGCCAGTATCCGGCTGTTTGGTGCGGCGGCACGCACCCGCCCAAGGTTGTAATGCAGTGCCGCAAGATCAATAACAGCGCGAGGCGCAGAACCCATTAGTAGTGATCACCATAGACATCACCGGTGTAGTTCTCAAACTTGGTGTATTGGCCAAGAAAGGTGAGCCGGGTCGTTCCAATAGGGCCATTACGCTGCTTGCCGATAATAATCTCTGCCATCCCTTTGTCCGGGCTCTCTTCGTTATAGACCTCATCACGATAGATGAAGACCACCAGATCGGCATCCTGCTCAATAGCACCCGATTCACGCAGATCCGACATGATGGGACGTTTATTGGTGCGCTGCTCCAGGCTGCGGTTCAACTGCGAGAGTGCAATCACCGGCACATTCAGCTCTTTGGCCAGTGCCTTGAGGCTGCGGGAGATGAGCGATATCTCATTGGTGCGGTTATCCCCGGCTCCCGGTGCCTGCATCAGCTGTAGATAATCAATCACGATCAACCCCAGATCTTTATGGTCACGCATCAGGCGGCGCGCCCTGGCCCGCACCTCCATCGGACTGAGCGCCGGGGTATCGTCAATATAGATCCTGGCCTCAGAGAGCAGGTTTACCGCCATTGTCAGGCGCGGCCACTCATCGTCATCCAGCTTCCCCGTTCTGACCCGGTGCTGATTGATGCGACCCAGTGATGACATCATACGCATCACCAGCGAATCCCCCGGCATCTCCATGCTGAAGACCGCTACCGGCAACTTGCTGCCAATGGCTACATTCTCTGCAATATTCATTGCAAAGGAGGTTTTACCCATTGAGGGGCGCCCCGCCACGATGATCAGGTCAGCCGGTTGCAGCCCTGCTGTCTGCGCATCAAAATCTGCAAACCCCGTTGCCACGCCGGTAATGGGGTCATCCTGCTGGAACAGTGTTTCAATCTTGTCCACTGCCTTGGTCAGCAGGTTTTTAACCGATTCAAAACCACTGCCGGATTTGGTGCGCTGCTCGGCGATCTCAAATACCTTGCTTTCAGCCGCATCCAGCAGCTCCGAGCTGTTGCGCCCTTCCGGCTGAAAGCCGCTGTTGGCTATCTCGTTGCCGACATGGATCAGTTGGCGGGTGACGGAGTGTTCCCGCACAATATCCGCATAGGCGCGGATGTTGGCCGCACTGGGCGTATCCTTTGCCAGCGTGCTGAGGTAGGCCAGCCCGCCACTCTCATCCAATACACCCAGCCGATTCAACTCCTCTGACAGGGTGACAATATCGAAGGGTTTGCTAAGCTCGGCCAGGGCTTCGACAGCTCTGAAGATAAGCTGGTGTTCGCGGCGGTAGAAATCTATCTCGCCCACCCGATCTGCAATCTGATCCCAGCTCTGGTTATCCAGCATCAAGCCACCCAATACAGACTGTTCTGCCTGAATGGAGTGGGGGGGAATCCGCAGCTGATCCGCCCCACTCTCTTCATAATCGGGCGGAGCTGAGGAGAAGACCGAATCAGGCATGATTGCTTGAACCCTGTAAATATTTAAGGCGGCGAGAGGAGAGAATACGAAAAAGCGACCCTTGGGGGAAGCACTTTTCCTGTTGATTGCGGGCACGAAAAAGCCCGGAACTGGAAAGCCCCGGGCTTGTAACCGCTATTGCGGCAGAGGGGTCAGTCCTCCGCAGCAACCGTCAGTTTGATGACCGCATCAACATCAAAGTAGAGATGCACAGCCACCTCAAACTCACCCGTGACGCGGAAGGGGCCATCTGGCAGGCGAACCTCCTGCTTGCACAGCTCAACACCAGATTCGGTCACGGCTTTTGCAATATCAGCCGCGCCAACCGAGCCAAACAGGCGGCCTTCATCACCCGCCTTGCAGACAACGGTCACCATCACTGCATCCAGCTTGGCCTTGCGTTTTTCAGCTATGCTCAGCTTATCAGCTGCCGCTTTCTCCAGCTCGGCGCGGCGCTCTTCCAACTCAGCCATATTGGCCTCGGTCGCAAAAGCAGCCCGGCCTGTGGGAATGAGAAAGTTTCGGCCATAGCCCGCCTTAACAGAAACCACATCACCCAGACCGCCAAGATTCTCAACTTTCTGTAACAGAATAACGTCCATCTTACCTACCTCTACTCAGGTTTTTAATCAGTTGACCCGCCACCAGCCTTCTTTCTTGCCTGGAAACGCGCTCGAAAATCGAACCAGGCATCTGCATAGCCTGCCGCAAACAGCAGTCCAAACATGTTCGGCAATGCCACAATCAGCAGTGCATAGAGTGCAATCAGCCAGCCTCTCTTCGCACCAACCAATGCCAACATGCCATGTACAAATGCCAGTCCCTGTACAAAATATGCAGCCAGCAAAAGCACTGCCGCATAGTTAATCAATAGCCCTGCACCACTCATCTCGGCGTTAAAACCCAATACCAATACCGGAACGGCGATATAGGCCAGCAACCGGTGCAGTCGCAGGTTGTGAAACTCCTCGCGAAAGCCGCCGGGGTTATACAGTATCGCCTGCCACCAGCGCGCCACCAGCAGACCTGCTACCAGTTGCAGATAGAGCCCCGCAGCCAGTATCCCCGTCATCCACGGAGCCATGGTTTCCACCAGCTCCGTCCGCTGAATGCTGGTCAACAGCCCTGCATCCACCAGCGGCTTGCTGAAGGTTCCAAGTATTTCACGCCACCCTGCAACCATGTCCGGCATGGCCGCAAAATAGGCCAATACCACGGCCACCCCAAGCAGCAAACCACTTTGCAGCGCAGCAGCCAGTGAGCAGGTTGCCCGCAGCACCAGCGCCACAAATAAAATAGGCGCCCAGACAAGTGCGAATGTGGCAAATGCGGGAGCCATATCACCCAGCACAAGCTGCCCTATCAGCGCACTGCCCAGCAGCCCCAAACCTGCGATAACCAGCCCTTCTCTTGGGCCTTTACGCAGCGTGACCAAGCCTATGACAGCTGCGTTGAGTATGCCAATCAATGACATGCTCCATGAGAGCATGGCAAGCAGGGTTACGGCAAGGACAGCCTGTAGCCGCCCCTGCATCACATAGGATGCTAACCAACGCATAGCGACTGTACGCCTCTATTTATAGCCAGGGGGAGACCCCGCAACCGATAAAGAGATTAGCCGTGCTGATCCGTGTACGGCAGCAGCGCCAGAAAACGCGCACGCTTGATGGCTGTGGTCAGCTGACGCTGATACTTGGCTTTGGTGCCGGTAATGCGACTGGGCACAATTTTGCCACTCTCACTTACGAAGGCCTTCAACAGGTTGAGATCTTTGTAATCAACCTCGGTAATACCTTCAGCTGTAAAACGGCAGTATCTTCTACGACGAAAATAACGTGACATGGTGTTTCCCTAAAAATCAATCAATGAAGTCGCTGCTACGCGACGCTAAAAAGCAGCGATATTAAGCGGACGCCTCTGTATCTCTCTTCTCTTCTGCCTTACCCTCTTCAGCTGCAGGAGCGCTCTCCTGTGCGGCTGGGGCTGGAGCGGGCTTGGCCTCTGCCTCCTCAACGGGTTTGGCCAGTGGCGAGGTCTCCGTGATCGCTCTTTTCTGCTTGACAATCAGGTTGCGGATCACCGCATCGTTATAGCGGAATGCCTTTTCAAGCTCGGCCAGCGCCTCATCTCCGCACTCAATGTTCATGAGCACATAGTGCGCTTTGTGGATTTTATTGATGGGGTATGCAAGCTGGCGACGGCCCCAGTCTTCCAGACGGTGGATCACACCCTCTTTGGCTTCCAGGCTTGAGCGGTAACGCTCAATCATGGCAGGAACCTGCTCGCTCTGATCCGGGTGAACCAGAAATACTACTTCGTAATGTCTCATTGTAGCTCCCTATGGCTAGTGAGCCTCCCGCACAGAATTATGTGGTGAGGCAGAGAGTCTGGCACAGGGGCTAAGACCCGTACCGTAAAAAAGGTGCGTATTGTACAGCGGGGGCAAAATGCATGCTACCCCTGTGAAGGGTTCACTTTATATCTATGGTTTAGTCTGGCTATAAAGCGATCCAGCTGATCGACTGGCAGTTGGTTGATGCCCGCAGCGCCTTTTCGCCCACCACCTGATGGAAACTCTTTGCACAGCTCATCAGCACCTGTTTTATTGCTTAGCGGCGCCCTGACACTCACTACATACCCCCCTTTCGGGTGGTGGCTCAGTATGGCATGGGCTCGCCCAGGGTGTTGATTTGCCAGTTGATTACCATAGACACCGCTGATGCGTCGGGACCATATTTCATCCGGCAGGATAATGACTGCTGCGTACTCATTGGCGCATTCAACCGCAACCTGCTCAGCCAACGAGAGGTCATCATAATAGCCATCGTGCAGTTTTTTATAGGCTGACTGGCTGTCTGCGATAAAATCAAAAGGCGTACTGTAAGAGGCCAGCTCCCGGTAGAGCTGGTCAGGTGGAAAGTGCAGGTCTTCAACCGCACTGCCATATCCGTTGTAGTTGATGCAGATGCCCAGGGTTTTTAGCGCACCTAACTCGCTGGCTGATAGGGAGAGCTGTTTGGCCGCCTGCTCTGCACTTTGGTTCATGTTATCGCCAAAGGCGGCGGTTACCGCCCAGGCTCGGTATTTTCCACCCAGATGCCGGTCAACCAAAAGACTGGTGCAGATGTTGGGGTCGGTATCAATCAGCATGGTCAGCCCGGCGTGTTCAGGAATCACTCCTGCTGCATGGTGATCGATATAAAAAACCTCTGCCCCCTGTGCAAGCACTCTTTCCAGGTGGCTGCAGTTCTTTTCGAGCGAGATGTCCAGCACGGTAATCTTATCGCCAGGCTGCGCATCTACCCTGGCCAGCAGTTCAATATCCCGTTTTACACCCGTAATCAGCTTCGATTTCCGGGGGGTATCCAGGCGCAACTGCAACAGCGCACAGATGCCATCTGCATCGCCGTTAAATACA
>JALSJZ010000065.1 GCA_026989135.1 Sedimenticola sp.
AAGTCAGACAACTACAAACCTATGTAAGCCAGCAGATTATTGGTCAGGAGACCCTGGTCAACCGGCTCCTTATTGCCCTGTTGGCGGATGGTCATCTATTGGTGGAGGGTGCCCCGGGGCTGGCGAAGACCCGAGCCATCAAGGTGTTGGGGGAGGGGATTGATGGCGATTTTCATCGGGTTCAGTTTACCCCTGATCTGCTGCCAGCCGATCTGACCGGAACCGAGATATTCCGCCCCCAGGAGGGGAGCTTCAAATTCCAGCAGGGGCCGCTCTTTCACAACCTGATCCTGGCCGATGAGATCAACCGCGCACCGGCCAAGGTGCAGTCTGCACTGTTGGAGGCGATGGCCGAGCGGCAGATTACCGTAGGCTCCGTCACCTATTCGCTGCCACAGCTCTTTCTGGTGATGGCCACGCAGAACCCGATTGAGCAGGAGGGCACCTATCCGCTGCCGGAGGCGCAGCTGGATCGCTTTCTGCTGCATGTAAGAATCGACTACCCGGACTACAGTGCCGAAAAGGCCATCCTGCAACTGGCGCGCAATGAGGCCCGGCAGGATGCAAAACCGCCTGCCCCCCCGGCCCGGCTCGCCCAGAAGGTGCTGTTCGAGGCCAGGGATGAGGTGCTGGATCTGCATCTGGCCGAGAATCTGGCGGAGTACCTGATTCAGCTGGTGCTCGCCACCCGCAACCCTGGTGCCTATGGTGATGACCTTGCCCGCTGGGTTGAATATGGTGCCAGCCCACGCGCCACCATTGCACTTGACCGCTGCGCACGCGCACACGCCTGGCTGGCCGGGCGGGACTATGTATCCCCCGAAGATATCCAGGCACTTGCCTACGATGTGCTGCGGCACCGCATCCTCTTGAGCTATGAGGCGGAAGCCGAAGGGGTTACGCCAGACCACCTGATTGAGACACTCATCACCCGCATCGCAGTGCCATAAGGTCTTTGCAGATACCAAAATGGCAGGCATAGATCGCGTCCAGGTAGATCAATCCACCCTGATCGGGCTGCAAAAGGCCGGAGCCTCACTGCCGCTCAGGGCGGTAAGGGTTCTGGGGCGTATGACGGGCAACTACCTCTCCAAATTCAAAGGCCGGGGGATGGAGTTCGACGAGGCGCGCCCCTACCAGCCTGGTGATGATGCCCGCAACCTCGACTGGAAGGTGACCGCGCGCACCGGCAAGCCCTTCACCAAACTCTTCAGAGAGGAGCGCGAGCGCTCCATCCTGCTCTGGGTTGACTACCGTGCCCCGATGTACTTTGCCACCCGCGGATGCTTTAAGTCGGTGCTGGCGGCCAGGGCGGCGGCACTGCTGGCCTGGAGCGCCATCCAGCATGGTGACCGGCTGGGCGGGCTGATCTTCTCCGAGGGCGACCATCTGGAGCTGCGCCCACAACAGGGCAAACATGCAGTGCTGAATTTTATCCGCAAGCTTGCGGAGGCATCGCCGCAGAGCGCCCCCAAGAGCGGCAACAGCACTCAGCAGGAGGCGGCCCAGCACGCGCTGGCGCGTCTGCGCCGGGTCACCCGTCCGGGCA
>JALSJZ010000066.1 GCA_026989135.1 Sedimenticola sp.
CAGCTCTTTTCGCCTTATTGCAGATGAAAAATAGACGGTTGCAGCCCAGGTGGATATGAATGTCTCTGGCCAGCGGTGTAACTTGTTCTTAGCCAGTGGTTCTGGATAAATGAGCAGGCTCTAAATAACTTTTGCTCCAAACTTGGAATGGAAAATAGGATAATCTACCAGGCATTCATATTCTCCATAATCCTCAATTTCACAATCGTCTACCTTACTTTCAATTTCTTCAATTCTCTTTGTAACTGCCTCCTCAATATGTCTGAGAAAATCAGATAAGAAATGGAGGTTCATATCTACTGTAATGGCATCCACGTATTGCACCTAATGGGCACTAACCATCAATACGCTTATATTTAATCCGGTGCGGTTGATCCGCATCAGCACCCAAGCGGCGCTTGCGGTCTGTTTCATAATCTGCATAGTTGCCTTCAAACCAGGCCACGGTACTGTCACCTTCAAAGGCCAGGATATGGGTTGCAATACGATCCAGAAACCAGCGGTCATGCGAGATCACCAATACACAGCCGGGGAAATCCAGAATAGCCTCTTCCAGCGCACGCAGGGTCTCAACATCCAGATCGTTGGTTGGCTCATCGAGTAGCAGCAGGTTACAGCCACTCTTGAGCAATTTTGCCAGATGGACGCGGTTGCGTTCGCCGCCTGAGAGTGTGCCAATGATCTTCTGTTGATCTGTCCCTTTGAAATTGAAGCGACTGACATAGGCGCGGGAGGGCATCTCAAAACGGCCAACGGTGATGATGTCGGAGCTGTCGGATATCTCCTCCCAGACGCTCTTGTTGTCATCCAGCGCATCGCGGGATTGATCGACACAGGCGATCTGTACCGAATCCCCCACACGCAGCTCACCCGCATCGGGTTTTTCTGCGCCGGTCAGCATCTTGAACAGTGTGGTTTTACCCGCACCATTCGGGCCAATGATGCCGACAATGCCACCTTTGGGCAGGTTAAAGTTAAGATTTTCAATCAGCAGTCGATCACCAAAAGATTTTTTCAGGTCAACCGCTTCAATCACCAGATCACCCAGCCGCTCACCGGGAGGGATGTAGATCTCATTGGTCTCACTGCGCTTCTGAAACTCTTGGGTCTGTAGCTCGTCGAAGCGCGCCAGCCGCGCCTTGCTTTTGGCATGCCGGCCTTTGGGGTTGCTGCGAACCCACTCCAGTTCGTGCTTCATCGCCTTGGCTCGTGCCTGCTCGCCCTTCTCTTCCTGCTCCAGTCGCGCCTCTTTCTGCTCCAGCCAGGAGGAGTAGTTGCCCTCCCACGGAATACCGTGGCCACGATCCAGCTCCAGAATCCAGCCTGCCACATTGTCCAGAAAGTAGCGGTCGTGGGTGACGGCCACCACGGTGCCGGGGTAGTCGTGCAGAAAGCGCTCCAGCCAGGCGACTGATTCTGCATCGAGATGGTTGGTCGGCTCATCCAGCAGCAGCATGTCAGGTTTGGAGAGCAGCAGGCGACAGAGTGCAACGCGGCGGCGTTCGCCACCCGATAGCTTGGTTACATCGGCATCCCAGGGTGGCAGGCGCAGCGCATCGGCCGCGACCTCCAGGGTGCGATCCAGATTGTGGCCATCCTGCGCCTGGATGATATCTTCGAGCTTGGCCTGCTCTTTGGCCAGGGCATCGAAGTCGGCATCCGGCTCGGCATATTCGGCATAGACCTGATCCAGCCGTTTCAAGGCATGGGTGACCTCGGCCAGCGCCTCTTCCACATTGCCACGCACATCCTTTTCTGGATCGAGCTGTGGCTCCTGTGACAGGTAGCCGACATTAATACCGGGTTGTGGGCGCGCCTCGCCTTCGATCTCGGTATCCAGTCCCGCCATGATCTTTAGCAGGGTTGATTTACCCGAGCCATTGAGACCCAGCACGCCAATCTTGGCACCGGGAAAAAAGGAGAGGGAGATGTCACGCAGAATCTTCCGCTTGGGCGGAACGATCTTGCCCACGCGATTCATGGTGTAGATGAATTGAGCCATATGTTTTAAGTTTCAAGGTTTAAGGGACAAGGGGCAAAAAAGCAGGGGGGCAGTACAATTGGCTTGGCTCACTCCCACGCAGGGACGTGGGAGTGAGCAACAACAGAAAGACCTATTTCGCTGTCTCTTCCGCCATAAAGAGCCAGGTCTCAATCACGGTATCGGGGTTTAGCGAGACGCTGCATATCCCCTGCTCCAACAGCCAGCGGGCAAGATCGGGGTGATCAGATGGCCCCTGACCACAGATGCCGACATATTTACCGGCATCACGGCAGGCTTTGATCGCCATACTGAGCATCTTCATTACCGCCGGGTCACGCTCATCAAAGCTCTTGGCAACCAGGCTAGAGTCACGATCCAGCCCCAAAGTCAGCTGGGTCATATCATTTGAACCGATGGAGAAGCCATCGAAATACTCCAGAAATTCTTCGGCCAGCACCGCGTTGGATGGCAGCTCACACATCATGATCAGCCGCAGGCCATCCTTGCCGCGCTCCAGACCATTGGCAGCCAGCGCTTCGCTCACACCTTTGGCCTCACCCAGGGTGCGCACGAAGGGGATCATCACCTCGACATTGGTCAGCCCCATGTCGTTGCGTACCCGCTTCAGGGCTTCACACTCCATCTCGAAACACTCTTTGAAGCTCTCGGATATATAGCGGGAGGCACCACGGAAGCCGATCATCGGATTCTCTTCCTCTGGCTCATAGCGGGTGCCAGCAATCAGATTGGCATATTCGTTGGATTTGAAATCGGACATCCGCACAATGACAGGGTGCGGTGCAAAAGCCGATGCCAGGGTGGCGATCCCTTCGGTCAGCTTGGCAATAAAGAATTCGCGTGGGCTTTCGTAGGCGGCAATGCGGGGTTGGATCTCATCCTTCAACTCTTGCGGCAGCTGGTCAAACTCCAGCAGTGCCTTGGGATGGATGCCGATCATGTTGTTGATGATGAACTCCAGCCGTGCCAGACCGATACCCGCATGCGGCAGACCGGCAAAATCAAAGGCGCGATCCGGGTTGCCCACATTCATCATGATCTTGGTGGGGATCTCTGGCAGATTGCCCAGCTCGATCTGCGAATATTCAAACTCCAGCAGGCCGCTGTAGACGTTGCCGGTATCCCCTTCGGCACAGGAGACGGTGACATCCATGCCATCCTTGATCACATCAGTGGCATTGTTACAACCCACAACAGCAGGTACACCCAGTTCACGCGCAATGATCGCAGCATGGCAGGTACGGCCACCACGATTGGTGACGATGGCGGCAGCACGCTTCATGATCGGCTCCCAGTCCGGGTCGGTCATGTCGGTAACCAGCACATCACCGGGCTTGATGTGATCCATATCATCAATGCTCATGATCACCTTGGCGGTGCCTTTGCCGATGCGCCCGCCGATACTGCGGCCTTCAACGATCACCTCGCCCTGCTCTTTCATCTCATAGCGTTCGATCACGTTGCCGGTGCGGCTCTGCACTGTCTCGGGACGTGCCTGCACGATGTAGATCTTGCCGTCATTGCCATCCTTGACCCACTCAATATCCATTGGGCGGCCATAGTGTTTTTCGATAATGACCGCCTGGCGCGCCAGCTCTTCAATATCTTCATCGTTGACACTGAACAGAGGGCGCAGCTCTTCAGGGACATCGATGGTTTTGACCGGGCTGTCCAGATTATCTTCCGGGGTGGAGTAGATCATCTGGATCGCCTTGTCGCCCACATTACGGCGCACAATGGCCGGACGACCCGCTGCCAAAGTGGGTTTGTGAACATAGAACTCATCCGGGTTGACTGCACCCTGCACCACCATCTCGCCCAGGCCGTAGCTGGAGGTCACGAAAACCACATCACGAAAGCCCGATTCGGTATCCAGCGTAAAGGCCACACCAGCCGCGCCAATGTCACTGCGCACCATGCGCTGAATGCCCGCAGAGAGCGCTACATGGCGGTGTTCAAACCCCTGGTGTACGCGGTATGAGATGGCGCGATCATTGAAGAGTGAGGCAAAGACCTCTCTGATGGAGGCCTTGATGTTGTCCAGCCCGCAGACATTGAGAAAGGTCTCCTGCTGACCGGCGAAGGAGGCATCGGGCAGATCCTCTGCGGTTGCCGATGAGCGCACCGCCCAGGAGAGATCGGTACCCTGATCGGCTTCCAGCTTGGCGTAGGCCTCATTGATGGCCTGATCCAGCTCGGGCTGAAATTCGGCCTGCATGATCCAGCTGCGTATCCTGGCGCCTGTCTTGGCCAGTGCATTGACATCATCCACATCCAGCGCATCAAGCTCCGCCTGGATGCGTTCATCCATACCGCCCTGTGCCAGAAATTCACGGTAGGCAAAAGCGGTGGTGGCAAAGCCACCCGGTACCCGTACGCCAAGCTCGGTCAGATTCTGGATCATCTCGCCCAGCGATGCGTTTTTACCGCCGACTCGATCGACGTCGTTCATGCCTAATTCTTGTAACCACAGGACATAGTTGTTGGACATAGGAAATTGCGCCTCAGCTTATTGAATTGTTGCGATGTAGAGATTGTGTAGCTTGGTGGATCCGACAGCTTGTATTTGATCTTTCCAGCATGTTGCTTCCGTTATGAATGCCGATGCAGCCTACTATAACATGATACCTTCAGCCTCGCCGCCAACTCGTTCCACCTGCACCATCTTCGAGCACGATGCCAGCCTGCTGGAGCTGGTCGCGGATGCGGTCTGCTTCACTCCAGTTTTTATCCACTTTGGCAGCGATGCGCTGTTCAATCAGTTCATTGATCTGCTCATCACTGAGGCCATCGGCATCGCCCTCTCCGCGCAGATAGGCATCTGGATCACTCTGGAGTATGCCCAGCAGGTCACCCAGAGCACGAAGCTCCGCCGCCAACCCTGCCGCCTGAGTCTCATCCTGATCCCGCACCCGGTTGATCTCACGCGCCAGATCGAACAGTGCGGCCAGCGCCTCCGGGGTGTTGAAGTCATCATCCATTGCAGCCATGAAGCGCTTCCGGAAATCTTCACCACCAGCGGGGGCGGCATCTGGCAGGCCACGCAACGCGGTATAGAAGCGGGTCAGCGCAGCACGCGCATTATCCAGATGCTCATCATCGTAGTTGAGCGGGCTGCGGTATTGGCTGGTCAGGATAAAATAGCGGATCTCTTCGGCTCGATAGCGCTCGAGGATTTCACGAATGGTGAAGAAGTTGCCCAGGGACTTGGACATCTTCTCTTCATTGATGCGTACAAAACCATTATGCATCCAGTAGTTGACAAACTTCTCCCCAGTCGCCCCTTCCGACTGGGCGATCTCATTTTCATGATGCGGGAATTGCAGGTCAGCACCGCCACCGTGCAGATCAAAGTGATTTCCCAGGCAGCAGGTGGACATGGCAGAACACTCGATATGCCAACCGGGTCGCCCCTCACCCCAGGGCGATTCCCAGGCAGGCTCGCCCGGTTTGGCCGCCTTCCAGAGGGCAAAATCCAGTGGGTCGCGTTTGCCTTCGGCCACCTCAACGCGGGCACCGGCACGCAGATCCTCCAGAGCCTTGCCAGAGAGCTTGCCGTACCCTTCAAACTGGCTGACGGCATAGTAGACATCGCCATTGCCCGCTTCGTAGGCATAACCCCGGTCGATCAGCTTTTGAACCATATCCAGAATCTCCTGAATATGCCGGGTCGCCCGAGGCTCTTTGCTGGGCGGCAGCACATTCAAGGCCGCCGCATCCTCCTGCATAGCCTGGATAAAACGCTGGGTCAGATCGGTAATATCCTCTCCGTTCTCATTCGCACGGTTGATGATTTTATCGTCAATATCGGTGATGTTGCGCACATAAGTCACCTCATAGCCACATTTTTGCAGATAGCGATAGACCACATCAAACACCACCAATACCCGTGCATGCCCCAGATGACAGTAGTCATACACCGTCATGCCACAGACATACATGCGCGCCTTTCCCGGCTCGATAGGGGTAAACTTCTCTTTGCGTTTGGTGAGGTTGTTGTGAATCTTGAGCATTATGATCCTGGGGTCAAAAACAGAGTGCGGTAGATGGTAAACGAAAGCCGCATGCTAAAACAGCCCGACCTAGGAGACTGTCCGAGAATAGGAATCATGGTGAGGGGAAGCTGGTTTGAGTCAGGTTTTTTCATTATTTGAGGCGAATATTGGGCATATTTAACGAAAATAATGGAGAAATCTGGCCAAATCCAGCTTTTTCTCACTGTGGTTTCTATTCTCGGACAGCCTCCTAGGCGCTGCTCAGGAACTTTTTGCGCCAGATAAACACTCAAACAGGGATGGCTCTTGTCTTTAATAGACAAATCTAGGATTATCACCGACCACTCCCCCCTCAAAACGTCAGGAATACAATGCGAATGAAAACAGCTCTTTTTAGATTGCTCATCATCAGCCTGCTCATGCTGGCTGGGATTACAACACTCCAGGCCGAGCCTGCCCGTGTCTTTATCAAAACCAACATGGGCGGCATCGAGCTGGAACTCAACCCAACCAAGGCTCCGGAGTCGGTAAAGAATTTTCTACGCTATGTCGACGAAGGCTTTTACAACGGCACGGTTTTTCACCGGGTCATCAAAGGCTTCATGGTTCAGGGCGGCGGATTCAGCCAGGATTTTAAGCGTAAATCCGTCCATGAACCTATTCAGAACGAGGCCAAAAACGGGCTCAAGAATGATCGCGGTACCATTGCCATGGCTCGCACCCGCGCCCCGCACTCCGCTACTGCCCAGTTTTTCATCAACCACGCCGACAACCATACCTTGAATCACCCCAGCTTTGATGGCTGGGGATATGCCGTGTTCGGAAAGGTGACCAAGGGGATGGATGTTGTCGATAAAATCGCCAACACCCCCACAGGCACCAACCACGGCATGCGCGATGTGCCGAATACCCCGGTGATTATTGAAAGCATCAGCCGCATCGAACCCATTGCACCCTAAGGAACCTTACTGAATGATCACTCTCAAGACCAACATGGGCGATATCGTCATCGAACTCGACAAAGAAAAAGCCCCGATAACCTCTGCCAATTTTATCCAATATGTGGAGGATGGATTTTATGACGGCACCATTTTTCACCGGGTCATCAACAACTTCATGGTTCAGGGCGGCGGCTTTGAAGCGGGCATGACACAGAAAGAGACCCGCGCCACGATTGAAAACGAAGCTAAAAACGGCCTCTCCAACGAAGTTGGTACCCTGGCCATGGCACGTACCAGCGACCCCCACTCTGCCTCGGCTCAGTTCTTTATCAACATCGCGGATAATAAATTTCTCGACTGTCCCGGTCAGGATGGCTGGGGCTACTGCGTCTTCGGCAGAGTCATCGAGGGGATGGACGTGGTCAACAAGATGAAAGAGGTGGCCACTACCTCACGCATGGGGCATCAGGATGTCCCCGAAGAGGATATTGTCATCGAGAAAGCGGAAGTTACCGATTAATCTCTTCATCTCGGATCTTCATCTCTCGCAGGAGCAGCCCGGCATCACCCGGCTGTTCCTGCATTTTCTGCAGCAGCAGGCTCCGCAGGCTGACAACCTCTATATCCTGGGCGATCTGTTCGACAGCTGGATTGGGGATGACGACAGCGCCCCCCCTATCCCCAGCATCCTTGCAGGGTTGAAGCAGCTTTCAGCATCTGGCACCCAGATCCAGATCCAGGCGGGGAATCGCGACTTTCTGCTGGGAGAGGATTTTGCTGCCGCAACCGGCAGCAGCCTGCTGCCTGAGATTCATGTTATCGAGCTTGAAGGCGTCCGGACACTGCTGATGCACGGTGACCTGCTCTGCACCGACGACAAAGAGTATCAGCAGGCACGCATCATGCTTCACAGCAACGCCTTTGCCAGTGATTTTTTAGCCAGACCCATCGAAGAGCGCCGTACGATTGCCGCCGACTATCGCAAGCGCAGCGGTGAGGCGACCTCGCTCAAGGCCGATGGAATAATGGATGTGAACAGCGAGACCGTTGCAGAGATAATGCGGCAGCATGGTGTATTGCAACTGATCCACGGCCATACACACCGCCCCAAATTTCATACATTTGAACTCGATGGGAGAACTGCCCGGCGTATTGTGCTCTCTGAGTGGCATGCAAACAGTGGCTCTGCATTGCAGGCAGACGATAAGGGCGCTGTTTTTATATCCGTTGAACCTACAGGCGGGACTTAAGTCCCACTTCCGACTGGAGGTGGGGCTTCAGCCCCGCCAAGCCCGCCAGGCGTTTTGGAAAAACCGGGGGATACCCTATACTACGCGCCTTTCCAATAACAAGACGGCATCTATGAACCCGGATCTGGATCAACTCCAGCCTTACCCTTTTGAAAAGCTGGCGGCGCTGAAAGAGAGCATCTCACCATCAACAGCGCTGGAGCATATTGCTCTCTCCATTGGTGAACCCAAACACCCAACGCCCGGCTTTATCACCGAGGCAATGCTGGCACATCTGCATGGGCTGTCAAACTACCCACTGACCAAAGGCACACTGGAGCTGCGCCAGGCCATCGCCAGCTGGTTGACCCGGCGCTTTGACCTGCCTGAAGGAGCCATCGACCCAGAGCAGCAGGTGCTGCCGGTAAACGGCACCCGCGAGGCGCTGTTCGCCTTTGCGCAGACCACCATAGATCGCAGCAAAGATCCACTGGTGCTGATGCCAAACCCCTTTTATCAAATCTACGAAGGGGCTGCCCTGCTGGCAGGGGCAACCCCCCACTATCTGCCCTGCACCGCTGACAGTGGCTTCTCCCCCGATTTTGATGCGGTGGAGAGCAGCACCTGGGATCGCTGCCAACTGCTCTATCTCTGCTCACCGCATAACCCAACCGGTGCAGTGATCGACATCCCCACCCTGCAGCAGTTGATCAACCTGGCAGAGAGACACGATTTTATTATCGCCTCAGACGAGTGCTACTCAGAGATCCACCCCGATGAAACAGATCCACCCACCGGGCTGCTGCAAGCTGCCGCAGAGATGGGCAACAGCGATTACCGACGCTGTGTGGTATTCAACAGCCTCTCCAAACGCTCCAATGCACCGGGATTGCGATCCGGCTTTGTTGCTGGTGACGCTGCCATCCTCGGCCAGTTTTACCGCTATCGCACCTACCATGGCAGTGCCATGCCGCTGCCAACCCAGGCCGCCAGCATGACAGCCTGGAGCGATGAAGATCACGTCATAAAAAATCGTGCGCTCTATCGTGAAAAATTCAACGTGGTATTGGATATACTGGGCAACAGTCTTGAAATTCATCAGCCAGATGCGGGGTTCTACCTCTGGCCTGCAACACCCATCCCTGACTCCGACTTTGCACTGGGGCTTTTCCGAGCGCAAAATGTAACCGTTGTACCGGGCAGCTTCCTCTCCCGCGAAGTCAACGGCATAAACCCAGGCCAGAATAGAGTACGCATGGCACTGGTGGCACCACTGGATGAATGTATCGATGCGGCTCAACGCATCAAACGCTATATTGAACTAATCTAGTGTCCATCTAGAAACTAATAGATTACCATGAAGAGCATGAAGCACATGAAGTTAACAGCTTGATTATCTTTGTCTTCTTCATGTGCTTCATGCTCTTCATGGTAAAAAAACGGTATTTCCAAATGAGCACTAACCTAAATTAAACCTGACTGGAGAAAGAGATGACCAACACCCAAGCAATCATCGAAGAGGCCTTCGAAAACCGCGCCAACATCAACCCCCGCACCGTTGACACACAGGTGCGCGATACCGTGATTGCTGCAATCGAGCAGCTGGACAGCGGCGAGATCCGGGTAGCTGAAAAGATCAACGGCGAATGGATGGTTAACGATTGGGTGAAAAAGGCGGTGCTGCTCTCCTTCTGCATCACCGATAACGAATTCATGAAAGGTGGCTTCACCAACTACTACGACAAGGTTCAATCAAAATATGCCGACCACTGCTCACGCTCCTTTCGTGAACAGGGTGTGCGCGTTGTGCCACCCGCCACTGCACGCAAAGGCAGCTACATCGCCCCCGGCGTGGTGCTGATGCCCAGCTATGTCAACATCGGTGCCTATGTCGACAGCGGCAGCATGGTCGACACCTGGGCCACCGTTGGCTCCTGCGCCCAGATCGGTAAAAACGTACATCTCTCCGGCGGCGTAGGCATCGGCGGCGTATTGGAGCCACTGCAGGCCTCACCCACCATCATTGAGGACAACTGCTTTATCGGCGCACGCTCCGAGATCGTTGAAGGGGTGATTGTGGAAGAGGGTTCTGTCATCTCAATGGGTGTTTTCATTGGCCAAAGCACCAAGATCTACAACCGCGAGACAGGCGAGATAACCTATGGTCGCGTGCCTGCAGGCTCTGTTGTCATCGCTGGCAGCCTGCCCTCCAAAGACGGGGCATACAGCCTGAACTGTGCAGTCATTGTCAAACAGGTCGATGAAAAGACCCGTGGCAAGGTCACGCTCAATGAGCTGCTGCGGATCGACTGAATCTATCGCTTGAATCTTGGGTCTATGCCATATTGAGTGGGTAACGAATTGACACAGAGACCACAGAGAGCGCAGAGGTTTCGCCTCTGAGGGTTTGATTTTACGCTGCTGATAGCAAAATGCAGGCAGAATTTACGTCTGCAAGCAAAATAAGTTACAGCTTAACATGATGTTTTATAACACAATTCACCGCTTGCAAGAGAATCAGTTGCAGGTGATAGCTCCCCCTGTTTACAGGGTGAAGAGTGTTGTTGACTCTTAAAGATAACTCTGTGGCCACTGTGTTCTCTGTGTCTAAAGAATAGCTGAGCTACCCACTCAATATGGCATAGACCCCAAATTATTCCCCAACAAGATCTCTACCAATGTCCGCCACCCTCAACCTTGCCACCGAACTGGTCAGCCGTGCCTCCATCACCCCTGAAGACGCAGGCTGCCAGCCACTTCTGATTGAACGACTGGAGGCGATCGGTTTCAAGATTGAGAGGCTGCGCTTTGGTGAGGTGGAAAACTTCTGGGCCAGACGCGGCACTGAAGCGCCCCTGTTTACCTTTGCGGGCCATACCGACGTGGTGCCCCCCGGCAATCTGGAAAAATGGGATTCAGACCCTTTCCAGCCAGAGATCCGTAATGGCCTGCTGTTTGGGCGCGGCACTGCTGACATGAAAGGCAGCATAGCGGCCATGGTGGTTGCCTGTGAAGCGTTCGTGCAGGAAAACCCAGGTCACAAAGGCTCTATCGCCTTCCTGATCACCAGCGATGAAGAGGGTGCAGCCATCAATGGCACCGTGAAGGTCATTGAGACCCTGGAGGCCCGCAACGAGAAGATCGACTACTGCCTGGTTGGTGAGCCCTCCAGCAGTCAGCAGTTGGGCGACACTATAAAACATGGGCGGCGCGGCTCACTGCATGGATTTCTCACCATCCATGGCCAACAGGGGCACATTGCCTATCAGCATCTGGCCAACAACCCGCTGCATGCCTTTGCGCCCATACTGGCGCAGCTTTGTAGCGAGCAGTGGTGCAGCGGCAACGAGCACTTCCCAGCTACCGGCTTTCAGATCTACCAGCTTAACCACGGCACAGGGGCAGAGAACATCATCCCCGGCGAGTTTGAGATGCGATTCAACTTTCGCTTCTCTACCGCACTGACACCAGAGTCCATTGAGACCCGGATGCGGGAGATACTGAACCAGGGGGGCTTCAACTATGATCTGGAGTGGAAACTCTCCGGTCACCCCTTTCTAACCGCAACAGGTGAGCTGCTGGATGCCACTGTCGCATCCATTCAGGAGGTCATGGGAAAGGCACCTGAACTCTCTACTGCGGGCGGCACCTCCGATGGACGTTTTATCGCACCAACAGGGGCGCAGGTTTTAGAGCTGGGGCCGCTCAACGCCACCATCCATCAGGTCAATGAGTCTGTTGCGGTTGAGGATCTGGAGAACCTCTCCATAATCTACCAGGGTATTTTGCGTAGACTGCTACGCCCAGCGTTGCCGTAGCTGCTCACGATTCAGCGCCAGCCATTGCAGCGCAATGATCCCCGTGGTTGAGTTGATGCGCCCGTTGTAGAGCTCTCCCATGGCCTCATCCACGCTCATCACCTCAACCCGGATATCCTCTCCTTCATCCGCAAGGCCATGGATGCCGCCCGCATTCGATGCATCCACCCGGCCGCAGAAGAGATAGATACGCTCTCCCGATGTGCCGGGGGTGACCAGAAACTCGCAGATGGGGAGAAGTTCCCGCACCTTGCACCCTGCCTCCTCCTGCGACTCCCTTCTGGCTACCGCTTCGGGGGACTCCCCTTTGCCAATATGACCACCAATGATCTCCAGCACCCAGGCGTGGGGACGGGATTCCAGTGCCCCGATACGAAACTGCTCGATGAGCACCACCTCATCCCGCTGCGGGTCGTGCAGCAGCACCGAAGCGGCTCGTAGCGGCTTCACCCTTTCGCGCACGATCTCTTCGCCCCAGCCTCCGGCAAAGAGGCGATGGCGCAGACGGTAGCGATCAACCGTTAAAAAACCTTTAAAGGCCTGCTGCTGCTCCAGAATCTCATACTCATATTTCATCAGACCGGCTTCCAATCAAAAAAGGGCGCAGTAGTCCAAGGAGGCCGTCCGAGAATAGGAACCACAGTGAGAAAAAGCTGGATTTGGCCAGGTTTCTCCATTATTTTCGTTAAATATGCCCAATATTCGCCTCAAATAATGAAAAAACCTGACTCAAACCAGCTTCCCCTCACCATGATTCCTATTCTCGGACAGCCTCCAAGGCCACTGCGCCCTTTTGCTTAGATAGATACAGTGAAAATCAGCTCTCCAGTGACTGATAGTAGTCACTCAAAATCTTTGCCACTTCGGGGCGAGAGAACTCAGGTGGCGGCGCAATGCCCTGCCCCAGCATCTCACGCACTTTGGTGCCGGAGAGAAGCACAAAATCCTCTTTGCTGTGATCCGGTGCATCACGCATCATCACCACCCGCTTCAGTTTTTTGGAATAGGCGGTGTGGTCTGCCTTGAAGATCTCGATCTCCAAGGCTCCCTCTGGCACCTGCTCATCAAAGATGGTCTGCGCATCGAAGGCACCATAGTAGTCACCCACGCCCGCATGATCACGCCCCACAATCAGATGTGTTGCACCCATATTCTGGCGGAACAGCGCATGCAGTACCGCTTCGCGTGGCCCCGCATAGAGCATATCGAAACCATAGCCGGTGATCATAACGGTATTGGGCGGAAAGTAGAGCTCTGCCATTTTACGGATGGCGGCATCCCGAACAGGCGCAGGAATATCGCCCTGTTTGAGTTTGCCCAGCAGCATGTGAATCACGACACCATCTGCATCCAGCTCCTTAAGCGCCATCTTGCAGAGCTCTTCATGGGCACGGTGCATGGGGTTGCGAGTCTGGAAGGCAACGACCTTTTCCCAGCCGTGCTCCTGAATTTCGTTACGGATCTCAACCGCTGTGCGGAAGGTGTCGGGGAAGTCACTTTGAAAATAGCTGAAATTCAGCACCTGAATAGCACCCGAGATGGCAAAGCGTCCCTGGCTGTTGAAGGCCGAGACACCGGGGTGACTGCTGTCCGTTGTGCCAAAGATCTTACTGGTCATGGTCTGCATCTGCTCTGCCGTGATCTCTTCAATCGCGTCAACATCCTGAATGGCCAGCACCGGGTTACCTTCCACATTAGGGTCACGCAGCGCAATACGCGATGCACCACTAATGGCGGCGATATCATGTGTCAGATTAAGGATTGGAACGGGAAAGAAGAGCCCCGAAGTGGTCTGTAGCTTTTCAGCAGACCCAAGGGCATCCGCTGCATTCATATAGCCTGTCAGAGGATTAAAGTAACCTGCCCCCATCATTACGGCATTTGCAGCAGCAGCGGATGAGAGCGTAATGGACGGCAGTCCCTCTGCCTCTTGCATCAGTGCATGGTGCTTTTCAACATCGTAGACGAACAGTGGGTTCAGAACATCGGAACCATGGGGTTTGATCATTTATCTCTCCTAAAATAATTAGCAATACGCCGCGCTACCGAACCATTATCTGGTGCAGCACCTGAAATCTGCGCGGATTATCCCACAAACCAAGGGAACCAGGTGATATTAAGAACTTATAGTTATATGCGAAAAAGGATGGGCAGTTGTAATGGTGGCAGGCAGGCCGCTAAAAAACCGGCCATTTTATGTAGATCTCATGTAGCCGATTTCATATCACCCTTAACTTATTTCAAATCCATGGCTCAGCCTATCGAGGCGCCCAAAAGCGGTTGAGATAGAAGAGGTCATCGTAATTAATCATCTCAATCTTCATAACTTCCGGGTATCTGTGCTGGCCTGTTTCATAGATCACAAAGTAATAGCGCAGGTGTTTGAACTCATTGATGAGATCCTGATAGTAATAGATAGCATCAATCTTTACTTTCGGGTTGTTAAATATATAGAGCCGGGCAATCTTTTCAGTGGAGTAGTTAGTATGCTCACCCGAATCATCATCGCCACCATCCGTTGCCAGAAATCTTGCTCCAGACTCATCACCTTTGAGAATCAAATTCATGAATCGGTTAATGAGGGCAATGTCACGCTCTTTGGCTGCTTTTGGTATGCGGGTTACAACACGCTGATTGTTTTGTGTGGCTGCATGGGTCGTTGTAGTGATGAAAAACAGAACCAGGATGACGTTTACTATTATCACTGCTTTTTTCATGGCTATCCCTTTTTGTAACCCTTATCGCTTGATGAGTCCACGCGGCTTTGACTTCCTTGAATCTCCACCTCTCCTTGAACTGGATGAGTGGAAGTATTTAAATTTTTGCAGGCTATCTAATCCATGACAGTTGCGGCAGATATTCTTTGCACTTTTAAAGCGTAAAAAACTGGTACGGTTAGTGCCTTCGGTCTGTTTACCTGGCCCGGCTTTCTCTTTACCTGGTGCCCAGATGTGTGGTTCATGGCAGGTTGCACAGGTGATCATACCAGCCTGCACTTCGTTACCATCATCATCGTAGACGGGCGCATAGCCTTTGTCACCGATGCGGTGTGCTTCTGCAACCAGTATATCCCTGGGGTGACTATAGTTGGTTACAATCTTTCTCTTGCCAATCCCATTTTCGCTGTGACAACCCAGGCAGAGGCGCTCCTGCTTTAGTCCATCGCCTTTGCCCAGATTGCGCCCCCAGAGTTTGTAGCCATCTCTTTGTGCATTGTGAGGCAGGTGGCAGGCGCTGCATATGCCGCTTTGGGCAACCGTTTGTTTGATCCTGTTTTTGCTATCAGGCGCAATGATGGACATATCATGGTCGGTGCCCTGGATGAATACTTTTTTAGTATGGCATGTTGTGCAGAGCTGTGAATTTGGCAGATTGGATTTTCTTAGAAAGCTGTTGCCGCCATCCCCCTCCTGCCCTTTTTCACCTGAGCCTGGGGCTGCTTTTTCAGGGTTCCAGACATGGACGTTATGACAGGTTGGGCAGGTGATGTCCCCCTCAGGTGTGCGGAATCCATCCCGTGCAAAGAGTGGGAGTTCGGTTTTGATCTTGGCGTCGCTTTCATAGACATAAAAGGATGCCGTTTCGCCCTGTATAAATGGTTTCGCCTCATCTACCCGTTTATTCATGGGGTGACTTGGGCCTCGCAGGGTCTTTTTTGAGGCGGATTTTCTGCGCCAATGACAGCCGCTGCACCGCGCCTCATTGCGGTTCTCACCCAGCCCGACACTGCGGCTCCAGAGCCCGTTACCCCAGGCATTGTGTACCACATGGCAGGCACTACAGACGCCACCTTCAGCAACTGTTTGCTGTTCCATGTTTCGTTCCCTGGGTGCAGTTACACTCAGATCATGATCCGTGCCGACAACATAGCTGTTCTGTTTGTGACAAGAGGCGCAGAGTTTGGCGGAGTCATCATTCGGGATACGCAGAAAGCTGGTCATGCGATCACCCTCAACCTTCATGTTTCCTGGTGCTTTGGTGGTGGCTGGATCCCACTGATGAACATTATGACAGGTAGCGCAGCTGACAAAGCCGTCAGCACTTTTGATGCCTCCTTTGGCAAAAAGCGGCAATATCCCTTTTGCGGCCGGATCCATATTCTCGACATGCAACTGTAATGGATGGCTCTCTTTGCCTGTGGTTTTATCCTCAGCCAATCCACCTTTTTTATGGCAGCTGTTGCAGGTACGCTCGATGATTTCAATTCCAGTACCGGTCTTTCTGGCCCACAGTTTATCTCGGCTGGCGTTATGTGGGGTGTGGCAGCCACCGCAGACACCGCTCTCTTTAAGGCTTTGATCTTTGAAATTTTTCTCATCGGGTGCCGCCAGCCTCAGATCATGTTTGGTGCCGGCAATGGCGGCCTGGGCTTTGTGACAGCTTTGGCAGAGCGCCCCGGTGGTGACCGATTTGCGCAAAAAGCGATTGTTTCCGTTACCGGGAACCTCTGGGTGACCGGGGTTGTTGGAGTCAGGGCTCCAGCGATGGACATCATGACAAGTAGGGCATCTGACTTTTCCATTGGTTGATCGTTTGCCATCTTCGGTAAAGAGCGGCAGTGATTTGGGTGAATCTTTAAAGGTCTTGCCTACAGGGTGGGTTTTCTCCCCGGTTAACGCCTCTTTGGCGATGCCCTCTCTGTTGTGACAGCTGATGCACATCTCATCAATAGAGCCTGTGATGGGATCTCTGGCCCACATCAAAGGCCCCTGCCCTTTGTGCATGAAGTGGCAGGCGTTGCATGCCCCTTTGTTGATGGTTTTTACCCCGGCTGAATTTACATCTTCAGGGAATGACTCACTGATGTCATGCCGGGTGTAGTAGATCGACTCTTTGGAGGTATGACAGGTGAGACAGAGTGGATCGCCACCTGCATATTGCACCAGCAGGTGGTTGTCGTCGGTGCCATTGTGCGGGGAGTGGCAGGTGCGACAGTTGATGTATTTGCCCTGTCCCAGATAGGGTGTCTCGCCGTTGTCCCACTTTGCGGGCAGGTCGGCATCTTTGGGTAGCTCTACGTCCATGGGGTGTGTGTAGTGTCGCAGTGCATCACTGCTGCTCAGATCGGGAGAGAGACCATGGCATGCCTCGCACAACATGGATTGCGTGAGCGATGCTTCACTGTTGGGTATGATGAGGAAATCATCATTGGTGCTGCCGTGTGCCGCATGGCAGGACTCACAGATGATGCTGCTGTTTTCACCACTTTTTCCACCAAACTGGGTGACCTCTTTCGGAAACTCCTTGAATGCAACATCAATGGGATGGTTGCCCTTTTGGGGGCCTGTGTCCTTGTTTTTGTGGCACCTCTGGCACATGGATGAGTTGATGTTTGGCTCACGCAGAAATATGGCAGACTCCATGGTGATGCGGGTATCCACACCATGCGCTGAGTGGCAGGTGACACACTGCATCCTGCCTTCCAGATCCAGCGGATACTCTTCGGGGATGGAGACATTTTCTGAGGGGATGACCCCTGCCTTATGCTTGTTGGTCTCCCACACCCGGAAGCGCGAGTCAGAGATGGAACCATCGTGGCAGCTGTAGCACATCATCTCTTCGGAGACGGCGCGCTCCTCGGGGATCTCCAGCAGATAGTTCCCTCCCTTATCCTCCATAAAATCCTCCATCCAACGGAAGTGACACATGGAGCACTCTTTAGATGAGTTTTGCTCCCTCTCCGGCGCTGCCCAGAGTGCTGCTGGTGCTAAAAACAGCACCAGCAGCGGAAGGAGCCAGAGCAGTCGCAGCTGTTTCATGATTTTATACGATAGACGCTGACACGGTTGGCGAACATCTCCACCACATAAAAGAGGCCAGTGCTGTCAAAGTAGAGGCGGGTCGGGGTGGTGAAGCGCTTGACCTTGCCTTTACCAAGCACAGCCTGGAATTTGCCTTTTTTATCGAGCATCTGGATGACACCGAGGTAGGAGTCGGCAATGAATATCTGGCCTTTGACATTGACCGCCACCCCTTTGGGGCGGAACAGCTCGCCCTTCTCAACCCCCCAGCGGCCAATATCATGACCCAGTTTGAATCCTTGTTCAGGCAGGATGGTGCGTATACGGGCATTGATCACATCGACAACATAGACGATGCCGTTGCTATCAATATAGAGGGAAAAGGGCCAGCGAAAGCCATCTTCTGTATGGCTCATCCCGCCCACTGTGTGGATGAATTTTTTCTCTTTCAGGCTATAGATGAGCACCTGATGGTTTTCGTTATCCACCACATAGAGTAGCTGGCGCTGGTTATCGACAGCCACATCGGTGGGGTCGGGCCGCTTCTGTTTTTCGCTTTGAGGGAGCTTGATCTGTTCCAGATATTTACCCGCTGGGCTGTAGATCTGGATGCGAGCATTGCCTGTATCGGCAATGTAGATGTTGTCTTTGGCATCGAGGGTCATACCCAGCGGATAGCTGAGTTCAGCTTCCGCGCTGCCGCCTTTGCCAAAGCTGCCCTGGAATTTGCCCTCATAACTGTAGATGACAACCCGGTTTGAGACACCATCCAACACCAGGACGCGGTTGTCGGAAGTCACTCGCACGTTACTGGGATGACGCAGGCCGAGTTTATCGCCGCCTTCAATGATTCGAACCTGTTCAAGAGAGAGCAGTCCATTGGCGGGGGCAGCACTGGTCTGTTGAGCAAAGAGTGCCAGGCAGGCGATGGTGAGCAGGATTATTGCACGCACTGTGTTAAGTGGGGTGCATTTAGTCATTATGGGAGCTGAAATTTCTTAATATCTTTTGTATCGTGACAGCCGCGACAGATGCCTGCATTATCGCTGCTGATGCGTAGACGCTTATGTGCATCAGCACCCACATCAGCACGCTCCCTTATCTGTACGCCCAGCTCATGCGGGTTATGGCAGGTGCCGCAGAAAACATTACCGGTAACGATCTCCAGAGGAAGGATGACATCCTTCTCGGTAGCAATAATCTTGTTGGCCATCCTTGCATCAGGCGCAGACGCATGATAGATCGGATCGCCATCCTTGTTATAACCCATTACGCAGCCTACGGCATAGGCATCGTCGGTGTGGCAACGCAGACAGAGCTGGTCGAAACGGTTCTGGTTGAAGGTGACATCTTCAATGCTCTTTGCATGTATTCTGTCAGGGGTGATGTCATGACAGTAGGTACAGATATCCTCTTTAAGCTCACCTTCTTCATTGATCTGATCATGCGGATTGAGTTTTTTATATTTGGATCTGTCATGGCAGTTATAGCAGAGGTCGGTTCGATTTTCGTAGGGTGCGCCCCGGTGAAAGAGCCGGTTCTCTTTCTTACGGTAAAACTCTGTACTTAGGCATTGATAGGTCATCTCGTGGCAGACGGCACAGGTGATTTGACTGTCACCATTAAGGCCAGAGAGAAAATCATCTGGCATCTTCTCCATCATGGTTCGAGGCGGAACCATGCCGGTTGCATGGATATATTTATCTTTTGAAATCGTAGCGTGGCAACGGTTGCACAGCAGGTTGATGTCGCCATTGAAACGGAGTGCGGTTCTTCCGCCTTGTTCAGGTATCTGTTCGTGACACTCCAGGCATCTGTCCTGTGTTTTTGACCAGTGTGGATAGATGTTCAGATTTTCACTTGCAATAGTTTGTGAGCAGAGTAGTAAGGTGAGCAGTGTTGTTATATACAGTTGTGCCAACTTGCTTTTCATAGTGTTGTTACCTTTCTCTCCACGAAGGCGATGCCGCTTTGGATGGCTTCCTGGATTGACACTACTCCTCTGGTCTGTTGCTATGGCCTCTTGTTTTGGAGGCAGGGTCAAACATCGTTGGCAGATAAAACTCATTATACCTGGTGATCATGGTCGCCACCTCTCCAGTCTCCAGGCGGTTTGCAATGACCGGCGGGTAAAGAAGTGATCTGAAGTCCAGTAGGCCATTTTTTGTATGACATTCATCACAGAAAATCGGCTTTTGTGATATATCCTTATGGATGCGAACCTTGGCTTCTGCCTGTTGGTCAGCGTTGAAGGTAGCACGCAAGCTGAGGTATTCTTCAACGAACTGCCGGTCGACAGACTCATCCAACCTTCGGCTCGTACCATCCTCCTCAATCTTGATAGATACAATCATGGCACCATAGCTACCGGGTTTGCCTTTCAGCTTGCTGAGTTCAGTACCTGTCTTTTTATCCAGCCATTTATAGACGATGTTATCACTCTCTGCGGATCTGATATGGCAGGTTTCACAGGCAGTAAAAAAGGCATGGGCATTCAGAAAGGCTCGCACATCAGGTGCCTTTGAATGAGGGTAGTTACCATGGCACTTTAGGCAGAGTGAGATGGATTCGGCACCTTCCATCACAGCTTGATCAACATTATGAAAATGCTCTCTTGAGACGCCTGCGCCAGTGGCAATTTGCTCCAGTTCTGTCTGGCTGTTAACTGTAACCAGACCAGAGTCAAAGGTGGCACGGAAGAAGGTGATCCAGATCAACCAGAGTGCAAAGGCGGCCAGTAAGATAAATACGGATGCCATCAGAAGATCCACCAGCAACCGCTTGAATGGGGGCATATCGGTGTGATGATTATGCATTGTTGCGGTTCCCCTCAGATGTTGCTTCTGCCTCTTCTGCAGCCAACCGCTCCAATTCACGTTCGTACCAGAGGCCGTGTTCCTCTTTCATCATACTTTCTGATATTTTGCCATCAATAAATGCTTTGTTCATAGGGTAAACATGGGGATTGTAGTGTACTGAAAAAATATGCCCGATAATAATAGCAAGTGCTGCCAGAGTGGCTTCACCAAGGTGAAAAGCATCCGCAATATCAAGCCAAAACTTTGGCCAGTATTCCTCAGTCCACATCATGATGCCGGTTACAATCACGATGAACATGCCAAAGTAGACAGAGAAATACTCTATTTTTTCCATATAGGTAAAGCGCTCCATCTTTGGCCGTGTTTCTCTAAAGCCCAACATGTAGCTGACATTTTGTGACGCATGAGTGGCGTCACTCATGCGTGGTAACATATCTTTGATCCAACTGCGTCCCTCTTCCTGTAAAACAATATAGCCAAGGTGGTAAAGACAGACCAGCGTTACGGAGACACCTGCAACTCGATGGATAATACCGCGCCAGTAGAAAATCTCATTGCCTGCGCTACCAAACATCTCTATAACCCAGCGTTCACCCATCAGCATGAAACCCGTAATAATCAGCAAGCCGGTAGAGACGAAGAGTATGACGTGTTGTATACGTTGACTCTTGGTGAGCCGAACAAAGCTTCTTTCATTTTTACCGTGGCTCATGATGGGTGCCTCCCTAATTTCGCGGCTCTAAGAGCGATTTTGCGCTCTCTGTGTGTAGCATAAAGATCGGCCAAGCGATGGAATCCAAGCCCACCAACTACAGCAACAATCAATATTTTATAAAATAGCTCAATCATATTAATAACCCATGCCTGAAACTTCTGCTCTTCCTGAGAAATGACTACACCATCTTCATCAACACGTTCAATTATGACGTTGGATGGATGGGCTCTACCTTTACTGGCAAAGGCCTCCTGAGCATCGGCATGGCAGCCGGCTTGCCGGCAGTTTTCCAGCTTGTTATCGGGATGGATAGGCGACGAGCTGTCTGCATGGGAGAGTATCCGGTGAGGCGAAAACCCCATCTGATACGGTGCATGGCAGCTCAGGCAGTTGGCAACATCTTCATCGCCATAGAGAATGGCTTTGGCGTGAAAGGTATCTTTAAAGCCGACAACCACACCGATACCGTGTCGATCCATCTTCTCTTTGTCTGCATGACATTGGCTGCACAGGGCGACAACCTGCTTGGATGATCTGCGGGTGTGAGCCCGGTAGAACATGTGTTTATAGAAGCGGTTGGTCCAGGCCTCTGACTCATGGCACTCCAGACAGACCTGAATGAACCGCATCGACTCCACCTCTTTATCGACACTAAGCTGGTAAGGTTTGTTGGTATGGCAGTCCTTACAGGTTGGCAGATCTTTGATGAGATCCGGAGTTTTTGCTCCATCAGCACCATGGGCACTCTTTTTCAGATCATCTACAATCGCTTTGTGCGAGAAGTCCCGCCCCGTGGATGGATCATTCAGATGGCAGTTGGTGGCGCAATCTACCTGTTTGACATCCGTGTGGGGTATCTCTTCAACCCCGCTGTGGCAGCTTTTACATCGTAGCTTGCCGTGGAAAGAGGCCCTAAAAAGCTCCTCATTGACATAAAAAATGCGTTTAATGGCCTTCTGCTCTTCGTTCTTTGCATACCGCCCCAGACCCGCGTATTTATGGCACATGAGGCAGTTTTCATCATCTACAGCCAATGCTGACGTTGGGATGAGGAGCATGAGAAAGGCAATCGACAGGCAAAGCGCAACGGCAATGCTCCGTGTGGTGTGCTTGGTTTTCATGCGGAGGTCGTTTTCGCTGTAGCTATTAGTCATGCGGATATATTCATTCAGGGAAAATGCAGGAGTGATGGAGCTGAATTTAAGGCGACAAACCGGCTTGGCATTTAATGCGAATCTCTATACTTGACAAAACTGGGGGCTATCTTGACGTGAAATAAAGAGGGTTGCAACCCACTATTTTACTTGTGTATTTAGCAGCACCAAAAATAATGAGTCGACAATAACATGGGGGGCTATGCCATATTGAGTGGGTAGGTAAATTTCAACTTACTGCATGAAAATATAGAGGATCTACCCGAATTGTTGCAAAAAATCAGCGCACCATGATGTCAGGCACTGAGCGCCTTTAGTGCGCCAAGGTAATGCAACATCTCGTTTTCAAATTTTTCGTTGCTGTTCATGGATAGAATCACTTTGCCAGCAGGCCGGATAATGCGACCTGCGCGTTGAATGAGGGTACGGCGAAGTGTTGCGATTTCGCGGAAACACCAGAATGCCGCACGCTTGGCCGTTGTTCCACGAGCACGCGGGGTTGTTAATTTGCACCCAAATTTGACCCACTAACCCCCCATATTTGCACTGAAAATTGACCCATGTGTAATCCTGAGATAATAGGAGTGATAGACATGGCATTATTTAAGTGTAATCAGACGCTGGCATTACCGAGAGGGGATGCCCATCCGAGAGATCGCCAGACGAACCGGACTTTCTCGCAATACCGTTCGCAAGTACCTGGCCAGCGGCGTGGTTGAACCGCAATATCCAAAGCGTAAGACCCCAAGCAAAATTGATGAGTACTCTCAGACATTAACCAACTGGCTGCATCGTGAGTCTCATCGCAGCCGTAAACAGCGACGATCCATCAAGCAACTCTATTATGAGCTGGCTCAGCTAGGAGGCTGTCCGAGAATAGAAACCACAGTGAGAAAAAGCTGGATTTGGCCAGATTTCTCCATTATTTTCGTTAAATATGCCCAATATTCGCCTCAAATAATGAAAAAACCTGACTCAAACCA
>JALSJZ010000067.1 GCA_026989135.1 Sedimenticola sp.
GTGCTGGCGGCTTTGATCTGCGGCAAAAACCACCCCTTGTGCCAGCCAGATAATCGTGGCCAGCATTATACCCAGCTGATATCCAGGCCTGGGTCTGTTTACTGTGCTCATGTGGCTATTGAGGGGGTGTTGTGCATTAGCAGACATTCTAGTGTAATCCGGGCAAAGGTGTAAAAACAGTACCGTCCCGCCTCGCTTCCCGTTGTAAAATAGCACCCCAACCCGATAGCTAACCTTGGATTCATAATGCAGCAGCCAGAAACCACGACAGAGAGAACCTCGACCAACTTCAATCGCCTGAAAAAACGCCTGGAACGCCAGGTTGGCAAGGCCATTGGTGACTTCAACATGATCGAAGAGGGCGATACGGTACTGGTCTGCCTCAGTGGCGGCAAAGACTCCTACACCATGCTGGATATTCTGCTCAATCTGCAGAAGCGCGCACCGATTGATTTCCGCATCATTGCCATGAACCTGGATCAGAAACAGCCGCTCTTTCCCGAACAGGTATTGCCGGGTTATCTCAGCACGCTGGGTATCGAGTACCACATCATCGAAGAGGATACCTACTCGATTGTCAAAGAGAAAGTGCCGGAGGGGAAGACCACCTGCTCCATGTGTTCCCGTCTGCGCCGTGGGGTGATCTACCGTGTGGCCAAAGAGCTGGGGGCCAATAAGGTGGCGCTGGGGCATCATCGGGACGATATGGTGCAGACGCTGTTTCTGAATATGTTCTTTGGCGGCAAGCTGAAGGGGATGCCTCCCAAGCTGCGCACCGATGATGGTGAGCTGGTGGTGATTCGCCCGCTGGCCTACTGCCATGAGAATGAGATTATCCGCTACGCCAACCGGCGCGAGTTTCCGCTGATCCCCTGCAACCTCTGCGGCACACAGGAGAACCTGCAACGGCAAAATATCAAACAGATGCTGCTGGAGTGGGAGAGAGAGTACCCCGGCCGCACCGAGACCATCTTCCGCGCCATGCAGAATATTGCGCCATCACATCTGGCAGACAGTGCGCTGTTTGATTTTAGATCGCTATAGATGATCCTCTACCTCCACGGGCTCAACAGCGCGGGTACCGCAGGCAAGGCGATTGCCCTGCGTGAGTCGCTGGCACCTGTCCCGGTTGTCAGCCCCACCTATCCGGCGCACCGACCCCGGCAGGCGGTGGCGCAGCTGAGCCTGCTGATCCGAAAGCTGATCGAGCAGACACCAAAGCTGATGATTATTGGCAGTTCGATGGGCGGGTTTTATGGCCAGTATCTGGCACGCCAGTTCCCGATTCATCATTTGATGATGATCAACCCGGCGCTCAAACCCTGGGAGCTGTTGCAGCAACGTGAAGGGGAGCATCAAAACTTTGTAACCGGCGAGCGCTACTGGCTAACCGCAGAGGATATCCAGCAGACCCGCGATTATGAGATCAATAATGTGCAGGATGGTCTGCCGACCACGCTATTTCTGGACAGGGGAGACGAGACGATCGACTACCGGGTGGCGGCGGATCTCTATCGTGATTCAGCGGAGCTGTTGATCTTTGACGGGGGCGACCACCGCTTTCAACATTTGAAAGAGGCGATTGCACATATCCAGAGTGCTATCCTGCCAACCGCCCAAAGATGCGGAACCCCGCTACATAGGTGCCAATAGCCGAGCCAAGGGTGCTGAGGACAAAGACCAGCAGCACACGCGAGACCCGGTTTCTCCACCACCCTTTGATATGCACGGTATCCTTGCGTAGCCGGGTAAAGTCCCCCACTTCGGGTTTACGCAGGTAGGTCTCGGCCGCTGCGGTGACCATGCCGGCACCAATGGTGGGGTTGAGTGAGGTGAGTGGTGCAGCCAGAAAGGCGGTCAGCACCGTCAACGGGTGCGCTGCGGCAATCACCGCGCCCAGCGCCGAGAGGCCACCGTTGATCAGCACCCAGTCGGAGACAAGCTGCCAGCCCAGCTCCGGGCTGCGTGAAAAACCGATGCCGAAGCCGACCAGGATCAGCGCCACGATAAACCAGGGGATCAGCTTTGGCCAATGGCTTGGTGTGGGCATCTGTTCCAGTCTTTCTATCGTTTCTGCGGGGTGGGCAATCCCGGCCTCCAGATAGCTCTGAATCCCTTTGAGGTGCCCCGCGCCGACAACCGCCAGCACATTTTCATGCCCATCGCGCAGCACCTCTTCCAATAGGCGTGCGGCCATATACTGGTCACGCTCATCAATCAGTGGCAGATAGAGCGCCTCCTGCTCATCGGCAAACTGGGCAAAGGTGGTCTCCAGGATATCCCCCTCTTTGAGGCGTTCGATCTCCTCCTCCGAGACCTTTTCCTGGGATATGACGCTGGCAATCAGCCCGCTAAAGAGTGCAAACCGCTGCCACCAGGGGACATTGTGTGAGACCCGCTTGAGGGTGACGCCGATCTCCCGGTCGATCAGCAGTATCGGGCGATGATTATCCTGTGCCGCTTTGATCGCCTCGCGCTGCTCTGCGCCCGGCTCAATGCCAAGCTGGTCTGCCATGCGCTGCTGAAAGGCACCCAGCGCCAGACTGGCGATCACCATCAGCACCTTCTTCTCGCGCATCACCCGGAACAGATCCATGCGGGCGAGTGAGTCAGGATCAATCAGCGAATTGAAGCGGCTGGGGCATAGCTCGACAGCCACCGCATCATATTCATCGGTAGCCAGCAGCTGCTTGACCTTCTCTGCACTGGCATGCGAAACATGGGCGGTGCCCAACAGGGTGATGCGGCTGTTTCCTATCTGAATATCAACTACGGGTTCCTGGTCATCACTCATGGTTCTGGCGCCGCTTCTGAATTTGGATCTGATAAAAAAGACATGATAGCAGGATGCAGGGTGCTTCTGTGGTCAAATAGCCTTTGCCGGGCAAAATCCCACGTGGCTTGACGCCACCCCGTATGGGTGCCATAACATGAGCCAGAAAAAATCCGAAAGGGTATTGCCCCCTTTCTACTGGCACTGGCTAAAGGGCTAAAACCAGGTAGGGTGGGCACGTTGTTTGTGCCCACGCGAATCTATAAACGACCCCAAACAGGGATCATTAAAACGGTGTCCTATTATCGGCGTGCAAATACCCCGGGTAGCAGTTATTTCTTCACCGTTGTGACGTATCGACGGCAGAAAATACTGTGCGATGAGCAGGTGCGTAATGCACTGCGCGTAGCGACTAAAGCGGTTCAATCAGAACGCCCCTTTACTATTGATGCCTGGGTGTTATTACCGGATCATCTGCATTGTCTCTGGACACTTCCAGCAGGGGATGCTGACTTTTCAATGCGCTGGGGGTTGATCAAACGTCGAGTAAGCCTTGTCTGTGGGGAAGACTATAAACGTACTGAATGGCTCAGCAGCTCCAAGAAAAAGCACCGCGAATCAACCTTATGGCAGCGGCGTTTTTGGGAGCATCAGATCAGAGATCAGAATGATTTTAATCGGCACCTCGATTACATTCATTATAATCCTGTAAAACACGGGCTTTGTAAGCGACCCAACCAATGGCCGTATTCCACCTTACACCGATATATCAAAGCAGCAAAATATCCTGAGGATTGGGCGGTGCAAGATGATTTTGACGACAGCGGGTATGGGGAGTAAGCGCGTGGGCACAAACAACGTGCCCACCCTACCGGACTGATAAAAAAGACATGATAGCAGGATGCAGGGTGCTTCTGTGGTCAAATAGCCTTTGCCGGGCAAAATCCCACGTGGCTTGACGCCACCCCGTATGGGTGCCATAACATGAGCCACATTCCGTCGCTTAACCGGGAAACACAATGCCAAGCCCCCCTGCCCGTTATCTTCCCCTGCTTTTAGTGGCCGTGTTGCTTGCGGGTTGCCAAACCATTGAGTCCAAAGCCCGGCAGGTATCGCTCGATAAGGTGCTGCATGCGTATGAAACCGCAATACGCTGGAGCTATATCCACCAGGCCTACAGCCTGATGCGGCCTGAGCAGCTCAAAGAGATCGAGATCCCTCAGGGGCTGGAGAATATCAAGGTGACCCGTTACGAAGTGCTGGAGCCTGCCGTCAGTAATCCAAAGAGCGACACCGCGACACAGGTGGCATTTGTCAGCTATGTTGAAAAGGATCGGCAGCAGGAGAAGAGGCTTACCGACTACCAGCTGTGGGAGTATGATAAAAATGCCAAACGCTGGTATCTGATCAGCGACATCCCGGCTTTTATCGTCCAGCCCAGAATGCGGGTCATGCCGTCAGGGCAATAGGTTACCGCTGATGCACCACCCGCAAAAATTCCCCTCCTCGGCCACCTTTATGGTCACTGCCGCTGCCTTTGTGATCCTGGTTGCCGGCCTGCGCGAGGCACAATCCCTACTGGTGCCTTTTCTGCTCTCGGCCTTCATCGCCATCATTGCCATGCCGCCGCTGGTCTTCCTGCAACATCGACACATCCCGAAAGGGGTGGCGCTGACGCTGGTTATCGGTGGCGTGGTGGGTATCGGCATGCTGATGGGAGCGCTGGTGGGCAGTGCAGTGGATGACTTCTCGGCACAGCTGCCCACCTATCAGGCAAAACTAGAGGTGCAGATGGGAGGCCTCCTGAGCTGGTTGGCCGGGATGGGTATCGAGGTCTCCCGCGAGGTGCTCAACAATCTGCTCGATCCGGCCAAGGCGATGACGATGGCGGCTCAAGGGCTGAACACCCTTGGCGGGCTGCTCACCAATGCCTTTCTGATCCTGCTTACCGTCATCTTTATCCTGCTGGAGGCCTCCAGCTTCCCAGCCAAGCTGCATCGGATCTTCGATGATCCAGAGCACTCCTTCAGCCAGCTCGAACGCTTCACCGACAACATCAAACACTACATGGCCATCAAGACCGGCACCAGCCTGTTGACGGGCACCGTGGTTGCTCTCTGGCTCTGGGTGATCGGTGTCGACTACCCCGTGCTGTGGGGCACACTGGCCTTTCTGCTCAACTACGTACCCAACATCGGCTCTATAATTGCAGCCATCCCGGCGCTGCTGCTGGCACTGGTACAGCTGGGTCCCGGTGCGGCACTCTGGTCTGGCCTTGGCTATCTGGTGGTGAACAGCCTGGTGGGTAGTGTCATTGAACCCCGTTTCATGGGGCGCGGCCTGGGGTTGTCAACTCTGGTGGTCTTCCTCTCACTGGTCTTTTGGGGCTGGGTGCTTGGCCCGGTAGGGATGTTCCTCTCCGTGCCACTGACCATGACCCTCAAGATAGCACTGGACAGCAGCGAGGAGACCCGCTGGATGGCCATCCTGCTCGGCTCTGAGGCGGATGAAAGCAAGGCTGGCAATAGACATTAGACCTTATCTCTCCCTGCCGTTATTGGTGTAAAATCCAACCCGCTCTGGCTGGAGAGCGGCTTGGCGCTCTCTTCATACTTGAAAGGTAACGAAATGAATATGGCCGACAATGGCTTGCAGAATGACCTCTACAGAGAGGTTTCCCCAAAAAAGAGACAGCCGAGCCCGCTTCCCAAAATCATTATAGTGATGCTGATTCTGGCTGGGGTTGGCTTTTACCTCTTTTCCGACAGTGAGCCTGCCCGGATTGTCAGTATGCCGGAAGCTGCCGCGCCGGCGGTAACGGCAACAAGCTCGACATCCAGTGTTATTCGGCCTGCATCAGAATCAAAGCCGGTGGCCGCCCCACCAAAAGCCAGGTCAGCCATACAGGCCAGGCAGAACCCCGGTGACTCGGCCAGGGCGCTGATTGCGGAATTCAGAGCGAAAAAAGGGTCGGCGGATTTGAAGCAGATCCTTACATCAGCCGATGAGTTCAGCGCCAAGGGGATGCAGGCCGATGCCTACCTGCTCTACTTCTTTGCTGCCAGACGGGGAGATGGCCGTGCGGCGCAGGTGTTGGCAAAGATGCATGACCCGGCCTATCACTCCACACAGGACAGCATGCTGGATCAACCCGATCTGGTGCAGGCCTATAAGTGGTACCGGCAGGCGGCCAGAGGCGGTCAGGCATCTGCCCAGAATGAGCTGAACAGTTTCCGCGCCCAGGTGGAGCGGCTGGCAGCCAGTGGCGATACAGAGGCGAAACAGCTGCTGCTACAGTGGCGATAGGCGGAGCAGATCATGATCGATAGACGGATAGCCCTCACGGCAGCATTGACCCTGATGCTACTCTTCGGTGCAACCCAGCCCGCCTGGGCTGAGCGACAGAAGCCACTATTGATGCCGGGCAAGAGCGCACTCTACCAGCGCGTCCTGGCCAGGCCGGGAGCCATGCTGCACATCTCGGCCGGCTCCGCCCATGCACTACGCGAGATCAAACCCTTTAGCGTCTTCTACCTCTATGGCGAGCGCCGGATTGGTACAGAGAAGTGGATAAAGGTCGGCACCGACAGCCACGGTAACACCCAGGGGTGGGTGCGGGAAAAGCAGCTGATCCCCTGGAATCAGGTGCTTACCGTGGCCTTCCGCAACCCGGCCATGCAGAACCGGGTGCTGCTGTTCAAAGAGCGGGAGGGGCTGAAAAAGCTGATTCAATCCAATGACCAGGCGGCCTACCAGCAGCTCTACCAAAGGGCGGTGGCTGGAACGCTGGATAACGACTCACCTGTTATCGCCATCCAGCCCGAACGCCATGTCGATATTCAGGAGGATTTCTACCTGGTGCCGATCCAGCAGCATGAGGATATCTACCTGGGCAGCGAGCAGGCGATGATGCTACAGGTCACCACAGTGCCACTGAAAGAGGCCCCGCCCCCTGCGTTGCCAAAGCCGGTGGAAAAGAGCGTCGCCACGCCGGAAAAAAGACCGCCACAAAAAGCCAAACGCTTTCGCTCCGGCCTGGTCTTCGTCACCGATGCCACTAACTCGATGGGCCCCTACATCGACCGCACCCGTGAGGCGGTGCGCAAGGTCTACCGCTCCATCGATCGGGCCGGGCTGAAGGATGAGGTCAGCTTTGGCCTGGTTGCCTATCGGGACAGCCTCGGCGCCTCGCCTGAGCTGGAATACCTTGCCCGCACCTTTGTTCCACTCAAAGAGGGGACAGATGCCAGCACATTCTTTAAAGGTGCCGCAGCCCTCAGCCCGGCGGAGGTCTCCAGCCAGGACTTTATCGAGGATGCCTACGCCGGCATCAAACTCGCCATCGATGAGCTGCAGAGAAGCGATTATGCCGCACGCTATGTGGTGTTGATCACCGATGCCGGGGCGCGCTCAGCCGATGATCCACTCAGCAGTACCGGACTGGATGAAGCGGAGCTGAGGGCGCTGGCACTGGAGAAGGGGGTCTCCATCTGGGTACTGCACCTGCGAACCCCCATTGGCCGACCCAACCATGCGGCGGCGGCGCGGCAGTACCGAGCCATCTCCCAATATCCCGGCATCGGCGACTTCTACTACGGCGTCAAGATGGGCCGGGTGCAGGAGTTTGGCCGGGTGCTGGATGCGCTGGCGTCACAGATCACCGAGCAGGTACGCTCCGTGGTCGAGCTGGAGCGGGCCAGGGCACCCAGATCCGAGCCGGAGCTTGCCCCGGCCCCGCTGCCGGCAGCAGACACCCAGCTGGCCGAATTCCAGCAGAAGGTGGCCAAGCTGGGCTATGCCCTGCGCATGCGCTATCTGCAAAGCAGCCAGGGCGGCAGCGTGCCAGAGGTGTTCAACGCCTGGCTGGTGGATCGTGATTTTCAAAACCCGGCGCTCTCAACGCTGGATGTGCGCGTATTGCTGACGCGTGATCAGCTGAGCGACCTGCAATATGTGCTGAAGCAAGTGCTGATTGCTGCTGAGGACGGGCTGCTCTCGCCACGCAACTTCCTCAATGATCTGAAGAGCCTCTCCGCCAGCCTCAGCCGAGACCCCGGCGAGATGCAGGGGAGCACCAGCGCCACCAGCGCGGGCGGCAGCAATCTGGCCGACCTGGGCTACATGCGTGAATATATTGAGGATCTGCCCTACACCGGCGAGGTGATGAGCCTCTCTCTGGAGAGCTGGGCCGACTGGCCCGCCAAGCGCCAGCTGGAGTTTACCCATCGGCTGGAGCGCAAGATCAGCTACTATCAGGCGCTGCACAACCATACCGACCTCTGGATCTCACTGGATGGCGGCCCGATCACCGGTGACTCCGTCTTCCCCGTGGCGCTGGAGATGTTGCCCTGAAGTACGCAGCCAGCCAGATACCGAGTGGCAGCCTGACCGGAGATGAACAGGTGCTCATCTATCATCTGCGCGATGTGGTGATGACCCGCATGGCAGAGGGGGTCGAGTTTCGCCTCACCGTTCCCAGCCTGCAGATATCGCTGGGCGAGAAGATCGCACTGATCGGCCACAGCGGCTGCGGCAAGAGCACCCTGCTGGATATTCTGGCCATGATCCTGCGCCCCACCGGGGTCGGTGCCTTTCGCTTCCGCCCGGAAAAGGAGTCCCCACCGGTCGATGTGGCCAAGGCCTGGGCGCAGCGGGATCTCAACTTTATGGGCGATCTGCGCAAACATCGCATCGGCTACGTCATGCAGACCGGCGGGCTGCTCCCCTATCTGACCGTGCGCGACAACATCAACCTCTCGCGCCAACTGCTGGGGATGCCGGAGGATGGCTCGGTCGAGGCGCTGGCAAAGAACCTGGGGATCGAGCGCCACCTGGACAAACACCCCGAGCTGCTGTCGACCGGCGAGCGGCAACGCGTCGCCATTGGCCGGGCGCTGGCGCATCACCCCTCCATTGTCATCGCAGACGAACCCACCGCCTCGCTCGACCCCATCGCCGCCCGCAAGATCATGGCACTGTTTGTCGAACTGGTGGAGGAGATGCAGATCACCGTCATTATCGCCAGCCATGACTGGGATCATATCAAACAGCTGGGGCTGCGCCGGCTGGCACACCGCACCAGCCAGAACCGTGCTGGCACGGTAACCGAAACCAAGGTCACAGGATGAGCCACCCCATCCGAAAGATGCGTAACATCCTCAGGCTGGCGCTGACCGACTATTTCTATGAGTGGCAGATGTCCAGCTGCTTTATCCTGGCGCTGGCGGCCGTGCTGGCACCTATGATGATCCTCTTTGCCCTCAAGTTCGGCATCATCGGCAGCATGATGGAGCAGCTGATCGAAGACCCGCGCAATCGGGAGATCCGCCCGGTCGGGAGTGGCCACTATGACCCGGCATGGTTCAGCACCGTGCGTGCCAAACCCGAGGTGGCCTTCGTCATCCCGCGCACCCGCAGCCTGGCCGCCACCCTGCAGCTTAAAAGCGACAGCGCCCCGCGCATCATCCCTGCTGAGCTGATCCCCACCGCAGAGGGTGAGCCGCTGTTTCACAAAAACATCGCGATACCCACGGGGCTGCGACAGATCGTGCTCTCTGAATCGGCCGCCAGAAAACTCAAGGTGGGGGTGGGTGATCGGGTCGATGGCAGCCTGAATCGCCGTCACAACGGCCAGCGTGAGCGGGTGCATGTTGAGCTAACTGTGGTCGGCATCACGCGCCTAGCCGCATTTGCACGCGATGGTGCCTTTGTGCCACTGGATCTCATCATTGCCACAGAGGATTTTCTCGATGGGCGCGCCGTCCCGCAGCTGGGCTGGCAGGGCGACCCACCGCTTGCGGGTGAGCGCAGCTTCCCCGGTTTTCGGCTCTATGCCAGTGCCATCGAGCATGTTGCCGCGCTGCGGGATGGCCTGGCCGCCAGCGGCATCGAGGCACGAACCCGTGCAGCGGACATCGACATCGTGCAGACCATGGAGCAGCGGCTGAGTGCGGTCTTCTGGTTTGTTGCGATTATTGGCCTGAGCGGCTTCTCCCTCTCGCTGGGTGCCAATCTGTGGGCCAACGTGGATCGAAAAAAGAGGGAGCTGAGCGTGTTGCGACTGGTTGGATTCAGGACGTCGGATATCGTCTGGTTCCCGGTACTGCAAGCGCTGCTGACCGGCGTGCTGGGCTGGCTGCTGGCCAGCCTGATCTACCTGGGCGTGGAGACCAGCATCAACCGCATGCTGAGCGGCCAGGCGGGGGTTGACAGCCCCATCTGCCGACTGCTGCCCATACATTTTGAGATCGCCCTGCTGTTTACCGTTGGGGCGGCTGTTCTGGCCGCTGCACTCGGCGGCTTCCGGGCCGCCCGGATCCAGCCCTCGGATGGCCTGAGAGAGATCTGATGGATGCCCGGATCAAAAAGGGCGCAGCAGGTGTGGTGGGTATCGCTGTTTTTGCTATGGTCGGCCTGCTGCTCCTGGTGGAGGAGCAGCAAAAGCCTGTGCCCAAACAGCGTGTTGAGGTGAAGCGTTCATCCTATCAGTCAAAGATTGTGCCGGTTGAAGAGGTTAAACCCATCACAAAAGCAGTCACTGCAACTACAGAGATAAAAGCCCCGGCTCAAGAGTCCAGGCGGGTGGTGCAACCGCCCAAGGCTGATCCGCTCACCCATGAAATAGCCAGAAAAAAAAGCATCACGGCATTAAAGCTGGAAGAATCTACATCCATAGATACTGTAAAAAACAACAGCTCAAGGGTCAAAGCAGTGGTGCCCAAGATAACCACATTGAGGTTAAAAAAATCAACCTCTGTTGCATCAATAGGGTCTCTGCATAAAGCCTGGGTTATTCAGTTGGGAAGTTTCAGTAATAATAAAAATGCCACCAATCTAAGGGACAAACTTCAGAGTGCAGGCTTCGACTCTTTTGTGGAGACAAAACCGGTGGATGGTCATGCCATAACCCGCGTCTATGTTGGCCCGGAAAAAACCCGGCATGATGCAGAAAAAGTTTTGTTGCAGTTACAAAAAAGGCAGAGAATCGAAGGGATAATCGTGGGATATGATGGGTAGGCGGCCTAACCTCTAATCTGGATCACTACAATTTAAAGCATGCTGCTTTTCAACGCTCAGTGATGATCTGGTGCATCCGGCGGGTACGCTTGAAAGTGTGCCAATGGATCTTTGCGAACACTCGGCCCTGGAGTTTGGCAACAGCGATCCAGCATAATATCGACAGCTGAATGATCTCCCTGCTGCTATATGTTGCTGCGCTCTGGTCTTTCCATTTTCAAAATATAGCACCATGATTTTTTCCAGTTTGTGCCTTCCCTGTATGTCAAGCCAGAGTGTCTGGCAGCCGGTATAGTGCTCTCCCATCTGTTCTCTTCGGGGAAAGATTTTCATTAATCGACCATTGAGCTGGCTGTCACCGGCCTCTTTGGGTGGCTGTATAATATTACAGTTGTCTGCTTCCATGGGTATCTGCTTATCAGCGGTCAATGCTGGTGAACAGAGCAGCAAAAACAGCACAGTCCACAGAGGGCTTGCCGCATAAGCCGGTCTACTGGCCATTGTTAAAATATTCCCGCGTACCATGTGCTGCTACCGCATCCCCGATCCGGCGCAGTGCCATGGTATAGGCCGCACTGCGCAGGCTGCGCTCTTCATGCATGCTGGTATGCCATACCTCGTTAAAGGCCTTGACGATGATCTCTTCCAGGCGTGCCCTGATCTCTTCCAGCGTCCAGCCATAGCCGGATCGGTTCTGCACCCATTCGAAGTAGCTTACGATCACGCCACCTGCATTGGTCAGTACATCCGGCAGGATCAGCTTGCCCTGCTCCAGCAAGATGTTTTCTGCCTCGCACAGGATGGGGCCGTTGGCCACTTCAGCGATATGCATGGCCTTGATGTTGGGGGCATTCTCTGTGGTGATGACGCCTTCGAGTGCGGCGGGAATCAGCAGGTCAACATCCAGCTCCAGCAGTTCGGCATTGCTGATATTTTGGTGCTCTATCAGCTCGCAGACGGTATGTTCGCAGTAGACGGCCTGAACCTGTTGCACCTTGATCTTCTGTCTCCAGATGCTCTCTATATCGAAGCCCTCTTCAGAGTAGATGCCGCCTTTGGAGTCACTGATGGCGACGATGCGGTAGCCATCCTTCTGTAACAGCCGGGCGACATGGTAACCGGCGTTGCCAAGCCCCTGGATGGCCACCCGTATCTCGGCAGGAACCCAGCCCAGCCGGGCGGCCATTTCGCGGATGCAGAGATAGGCTCCCCGCCCTGTTGCCTCGTCACGCCCCAGACTGCCGCCCAGGCTGATGGGTTTGCCGGTGATGACGGCGGGGGCGTGCTGCCGCTTGATGGTTTCGTACTCATCCATCATCCAGCCCATGATGCGGGCGTTGGTGTAGACATCGGGGGCGGGAATATCAATATCGGGGCCAATGAAGTCGGCCATGGCGCGCACATAGGCGCGTGAGAGTCGCTCCAGCTCCATCGGCGAGAGATTTTTTGGATCAACCTCAACCCCCCCTTTGGCACCACCATAGGGCAGCCCGGCGATGGCGCACTTGATGGTCATCCAGAGCGCAAGTGCCTGTACCTCCTGCTGGTTGACCTGTGGGTGAAAACGAATGCCCCCCTTGGTGGGGCCCAGTACGCTGTTATAGTGGCAGCGGTATCCGGTGAAGTAGCGCATGGCACCATCATCCATTCGAACCGGCAGTGATGCGGTCACTACTGCTTCGGCATGCATCAGGGAGTCAACGACCTCAGGCGAGGTGCCGGCATCTTCGCCCATCTGGCGCAGTCGGTTCAAGGCATCCTGATAGATATTGCTTTGGTTGCTCATCTGCACTTCCTCTCTGGCTATCCGGGAAAAATCCGTTGGATCGTGGTCTATTGAGATACGATACTAGTATTCAAACCATTATCAATCAATGAAATGGGCAACAGACAGTGGATAAACTGCTAAAACTCAAAGGATTTCTCCCTTTCATTCTGATCATCTTCCTGAATGCCTTTGTTGATTTGGGGCATAAGGTTTTGATCCAGAACACCATCTTCAAGATCTATGATGGCCAAACCCAGATCATACTGACTGCGATTGTAAACGGGCTGATCCTGCTCCCTTTCGTGCTGCTCCTTAGCCCGGCCGGTTTCTTTTCCGACCGCTACTGCAAACCGCTGATTATGAAGGTTTCCGCTGCACTTGTGGTGCTGCTGACACTGCTGATCACGCTCTCTTACTACAATGGCTGGTTCCAGTTTGCCTTTGCCATGACCTTTCTGCTGGCGGTACAGAGCGCCTTTTACTCCCCGGCAAAGTATGGCTATATCAAAGAACTGGTAGGCAAGGGGCAGCTGGCGGCAGCCAATGCACTGGTGCAGGCGCTGACAATCGTGGCCATTCTTTCGGGCATCCTGCTCTTTTCGGTGCTGTTTGAGCGGCTTTTGGTTGGCATTGACTATAGCAATGAGGCCGAGCTGATTCAGGCCATTGCCCCCATTGGCTGGCTGCTGGTGGGTTGCGCCCTGCTTGAGTTTGCTGCAACCCTGCTGCTGCCATCGGGAGGGCTGGAGCAGCCGGGCCTTCGCTTTGACTTCAAGCAGTACACCAGCGGCCACTATCTCCGGGAGAACTTTGGGCGGCTCCTCTCCAACCGGGTGATCTGGCTCTCCATCATCGGCCTCTCTCTCTTCTGGGGTATCGCCCAAGTGGTGCTGGCCGCCTTCCCGGCCTTTGCCAAAGAGACATTGGATGAGACCAACACAGTCGTTATCCAGGGGCTTCTGGCCTGTAATGGCCTGGGCATCATTCTCGGTTCCGTGCTGGCAGGCAGGGCCTCACGCGGACATATCGAAACCGGCCTGATTCCGCTTGGTGCACTGGGTATTGTTACAGCACTGTTATTAATCCCATACGCAACATCAGCCACCCTGCTGGGGCTGCTTTTTATCGGGCTGGGCACGGCGGGCGGCCTCTTCATTGTGCCACTCAATGCGCTGATTCAGTTTCATGCCAGGGATGACCAGTTGGGGGCGATACTGGCTGGCAATAACTGGGTGCAGAATGTGGTCATGCTGGGCTTTTTGAGCCTGACGGCGCTCTTTGCCATCTATGGTCTCAGCAGTGTCGGGCTGTTCTATCTGCTGGCCATCGTTGCTGTGATCGGTGCCAGCTACACGGTCTATCAGCTGCCACAATCACTGGTGCGATTCCTTATACGTGGCATCATCACCAGCCGCTACAAGATCCAGGTTTTGGGGTTTAATCATCTGCCCGGTCAGGGTGCTGTGCTGATGCTGGGAAACCACATCAGCTGGCTCGACTGGGCCGTTATCCAGATCGCCTGCCCGCGCCCTGTACGCTTTGTGATGCACCGTAAAATCTACCAGCGCTGGTATCTAAAATGGCTTTTGGATGCCTTTGGTGTGGTACCCATTGCAGCCGGACACAGCAAGGCCGCACTTCAACAGATCAATGAGCTGCTTAAAAAAGGCGAGGCGGTCTGTCTCTTCCCCGAAGGAGCAATCAGTCGCAATGGTCAGCTTGGTGCCCTTAAGTCCGGTTATGAGCGGGCGGTGGAGGGGGCTGACGGGGTTATTCTGCCCTTCTATCTGCGCGGGCTTTGGGGCAGCCGCTTCTCCCGCTCCAGCGGAAAATTACAAGCGAACCGCAGCCAGCGCAGACGGCGGGATATCATCGTGGCCTTTGGTAAACCACTGGCTATAGATACAGCCGCACATGAGCTGAAGCAGCATCTGTTTGATCTCTCTATTGACGCCTGGGATGAGTATACCAAAACCCTCGACCCCGTCCCGCTGGCCTGGATACGTGCCGCCAAACAGCTGGGGCGCAATCTCTCTATTGCAGATACAGGCGCGGGCGCCAGGCTCTCCGGTTATGGCATGCTGGCCGCAGTCTTCATCTTTTCACGCCTGATCCACAGACGCAGCCCAGAACAGAATATCGGCCTGCTGCTGCCCAGCAGCACAGCCGGTCTGATCACCAACATGGCCACCCTGCTGCTCGGTAAAACCGTGGTTAATCTAAACTACACATCCCATATTCAAGAACTACTTGCTGCTGTCGAAAAGGCCGAAATCAAGAGCATCTACAGCTCCAGACATTTCCTAAAAAAACTACAGCAGCGCGGTGTGAATCTGGATGAACTGCTGGCCAAGGTTGTGGTGCATTATCTGGAAGAGATGAAAGATGAAATCAGCACCTTTAGCAAAATCTCCCACATGGTTCTATCAGCACTGCTACCGGCCAAACTACTCTATCGACTGTTTGGAGTGTGGTGTGATATTGAGCAACCCGCCGCCATCCTCTTCTCAAGCGGCCGTGAAGGAGAACTCAAGGGTATTGTGCTGAGTCACCGTAACATCATGGCCAATATCAAGCAGGTGTCGGATGTGCTGGATACGCGGGATGATGATGTGGTCATGGCCACGCTGCCTCTGTTCCAAGCCTTTGGTCTTACAGTGACCGGGCTGATGCCGCTGATCGAAGGGATACCAGCCATTCTGCACCCAGACCCAACCGATGTGTTGCCGATAGCAAAGGCGATGGCGAAAAACAGCACAACAATATTTTGTGGAACCTCTACCTTTTTGCAAATGTTTAACCGTAACAGCCGTATCCATCCATTGATGCTGGACTCCCTGCGGCTGGTCATTGCCGGTGCAGAACGACTCGATCCTGAGGTGCGGGATGCCTTTAAATTAAAGTTCAATAAAGAGATCTATGAAGGCTATGGTGCAACAGAAACCACCCCGGTTGCCAGCGTCAACCTACCCGACCGGATCGCCCCAGATGACTGGTCAATACAGATAGGCAACAAACCAGGAACCGTTGGCATGCCACTGCCCGGTGGCAGCTTTCGCATCGTTGACCCTGCAACACTGGAAATTTGCCCAGTTGGTAAAGATGGTCTCATACTGTTTGGCGGCAGCCAGATCATGCTGGGTTACCTCAATGATCCAGAGAGAACCAGAGAGGTGATTATTGAGCTTGATGGAAAGCGCTGGTACAAAACAGGGGATAAAGGACATCTGGACAAAGATGGTTTTTTGGTTATTGTGGATCGTCACTTCCGCTTTGCCGAGCAGATGGCGCAAGAAGCCCAGTAATGAATGCTATAGATATTCATAGCCACCTTCTGAATCCTGAAGTCAGATTTAATCGCCTGTATGACAAAATCACTATCCGTTTTTTTACAAAAAAACTGGGGGCTGATCTGGTGCAATTGCAGTGAATTCTGGAGACACAATACATAACTCAAAACAGTCTCTTGCCAGAAATAAGTATTATGTCCGTAT
>JALSJZ010000068.1 GCA_026989135.1 Sedimenticola sp.
TGTCCGTATACCTTTGCAGCACCGGGAAGCAGCGTCTGAGCAATCCGGGGTTGTAAGTTTCCCAAGGGCAAAGTTGCAGGCCGCAACACAAGTGAACCTATGAGTAGCCTCGTTAACTTAACTTATGGAAGCCGGCCTGGTGGACGTTTGGGGAAGGCCATAGTCAGCGAAATCGGATAACGGAAGCGTTTTGTTGATTCCATCGGGGTAGCAGGGGTGGCATGTAACGGCAGATTGATTGTGCAGGACGGGAGCCCCGTCATGATGGTGGCGCAAACCACTAACGGGTGCATATAAGGTTAAACCGAAATCGCACCGGGTCATGTCGGGAGTCGGAGGGGTTTATAGTGCCGCCAGAGAGCCAGGGACAACCCATAATGCCGTTGATGAAAGGGGTGCTGCCACGTAATCGATGCCGACCTCTCCAAATACTTCGACACCATACCGCATGCCAAATTGATGGCCGTGGTTGCGGAGCGCATTGCCGATGGTGGAATCTTACATCTCATCAAGCAGTGGTTAAAAGCCCCGGTGGTCGAAAAGGGAAAGAATGGCAAAGATCGCGTTAGCGGTGGATAAAAATAAGGCGACAACTCTCTTGAAAAACGCCGGGTGTAATCGCCTTCCTCTATTTGCGTCGTTGGGATGAGGAAAAATGCTTTGATACCTGGAAGAATGATTTCAGCCAGGCCAAAGCCTGGGGTATAAGCCATACTGCAATTGAAAATCAAGCTCGACTGGCTATTATCACCAGTCTTTTAGTTGCCATATTTATGAATGAGAAAATGCTGGAATTTGGCATTGGGGATGAGAAGGCGATTGAAAAAAGAGAGAAGCGAATGGATAATGACCAATCTGAATTTGTGCCAATGAAGTGGTTTCACAAGCTATATGGCCATATCTCCAAGGTTAGCCGACAGGTCTTGCGATTTCTAAAACTCAACTTTAACCGGAAGTCCTCCCATATGCTCTATAATACGCACCTCAGGCTAATGCTGTTGAGGGACATATAAAGTAGCCGGACACCGTTGGCCAGACGAAAGGGGCGGAAACAGATAGGCCGTTTCTACAGATGATAAAGCCTGCCCTCTACTCTACCCAGAATTAGAATTACCAGAGAATTCGGCGGGCGAATAGACGCGATAAGCAGCACAATGTAGTATATGCTCCTGTTGTCCCCCTCACCCGCAAAACAGATATGCGCCCGTAGCTCAGCTGGATAGAGTGCCGCCCTCCGGAGGCGGAGGTCAGAGGTTCGAATCCTCTCGGGCGCGCCATTTCATACCCACCTACACCAATATCGCCCAAAAGCCTGAATGGCTGGGCGATTGAGGCAGCCCCCCCTTTTTTATTCTGTAATTCTGTAATTACATTACTGTCCCGTTAAATTATCGAACAATTTCAACTGGTTAACATTAATGAACGCTTCCATTGTGCAATCGCCACCCGTGGAATTATGGGGACACAATACATAATTGCGCTATGCTTGTCTCATGGCAAGATTAGCAAGAGTCGTATTACCTGGGCATCCCCACCATATTATTCAGCGAGGCAACCGCCGACAGGAGGTTTTCTTTCGTGAAGAGGACTATGAAAGCTATCTTGGCCTATTGAAGGAGTGGAGCGAAAAGGAACAGGTAGAAATATGGGCTTACTGCCTGATGCCCAACCATGTGCACCTAATCGTCAAGCCGGACAAAACCTCCAATTTGAGCAAAGCCATCGGAGAAACGCACAGGCGATATACACGGCAGATCAATTTTCGGGAAAATTGGAGGGGTTACTTGTGGCAAGGTCGGTTTAGCTCCTTTCCTATGGACGAAAGCTGGTTGTTACGGGCGGCGGCGTATGTTGAATTAAATCCGGTAAAGGCAGGGATGGTTAAGGCACCCTGGGATTACAGGTGGAGCAGCGTGCATGCGCATTTATCGGGAAAGGATAAGGATGGGATAGTAGCGGCCAAAAGGTTATTGGAGCTGGTTGGTGATTGGAAGAGTTATCTCACAGAAGCGCAAGGATATGGAATAGAAGAGTTTGAAAGGCATGAACGTACGGGTAGACCACTTGGAGACAATAGTTTCATCGAATTGGCAGAAAAGCTTTTGAGTCGGAATTTGAAAAAGAAGAAACCTGGGCCGAAGGTGGAGGGGAGATAAATATTGTGTTCCCAGATTTGTGTAGATCGTCACTCCCGCTTTGCCGAGCAGATGGCACCGGAAGCCCAGTAATGCATACTGTAGATATTCACAGTCACCTGCTGAACCCTGGAGTCAGATTTGATCGTCTGTATGACAAAATTACCACCCGTTTTTTTGCTAAAAAAATGGGGGTCGATCCGGCGCAGTTGCAGCGTGATCCTTATGGCACTTTTGTCACGTCCATGGCAAAAAACATTACCCAATCGAAATATATTGAGTGTGCCTGCATCTTTGGTGTGGACAGCCGCCTGAATCAACAGGGTAAAGAGGTTGATAGAGACCCTACCGTCTGTGCAATGACCAGTGATGTGCTTGAGGTTGCCGCCAGCCATCCTGGCGTGTTTATCCCCTTTATGTCGATCAATCCGCGGCGCAGCAATGCGCTGGATCTCATTGATGAATATGTTGCACAAGGCTGCCGGGGTGCAAAATTTCTACAGAACTACTGGGGGGTCAATCTCAATGACCGATGCTTTATTCCCTATTATGAAAGACTGAAATTACACAACCTGCCACTGATTATACATATAGGTAGTGAATACAGCATTGATTCTGATCTGCGCTATGAACGAACCGATATGCTCAGGCTGCCACTGGAGACGGGCCTGACCGTGATTGCCGCGCACATGGGGTTGGGGCGTATCCAGCACAAACTGTTCTTTTGGAAAAACCTGAGCAGGAATCCCAAGACCTTTGATGAGGACTATTTTATTCTGCTGGATATGCTGCAAAAGTACGATAACTTGTATGCCGACATCTCTGCGATACTTGTGCCGTTGCGAGCCAGAGCGCTTCGGCATCTGTCACAACAGCAAGAGATTCACCATAAACTGCTGTTTGGCACAGACTATCCGGTGCCTTTTTCTGTTCGTTTCAATGCGCATGATCTCTCATCGGCAGAGAGTCGTCGTATAGAGGCCATCAGCAACCCGTTTGATCGCTATGCCCAAACGATACTGGCCTACTTTCCGGAAGAAAGCCCGCTCTATAGCAATTACAAAAAAATCCTGCCTGATTGATGCATCAATTGCGTATTAGTTTCCAGTGCTCTTGCTCAGCCAGGTAGCCATTGGCGTATATGCTTAGCGTGTAGATCAGGCTTTGTCGGCTATAAGTTACACTGTGTATAATTTCAGTAAGCGGTCGATACTTCTCATTTGTCTTTGAACGGAATTTTTCTATTACCTCAAAGCCATTGGGTATGATAGCGGCTGACTGCTCTGCCAGGTTGCTAAACAGCACCAGGGTATCCTGAAACCGTACACGCTCTTCCTTGATATATTTTTCTGTGTTGATCTGTAGTGCACCGGATGAGTCGATAGCGATGTTTGCAGTGAGACTAATGGTGCTGTTTTCAACCCCGGGGTCTTCATCTGAACCTGTGCATTGAAACCTTGTACCTTCGCCTTTCCAGTGGCCGACCATTTTTTTTGCGATAGAGATGATGGCCTTTCTGTCTTCAGGCGTCAGTGGCACGACATCCAGATCATAATAGTTATCACCCAGTGAGATCAGGTTGGGTGAGCGCTCATTGCAGGAGGCTGCAAAGCTGGTGTTACTGACCAGCAGTGTGCCCAACAGTATGGCGACCCCAATGTGGTTGCTGCGTATCATATCCAGGCTCCCTTAGATGTTATGGTAACAACCAAGTATAGCTGTTCAGGGTGGGTCTGGCGGTCGCTTTTCACTGTTCTGCCTGCTCTCTTGCAGATTGACCAGCATCTCTTCCATCCTGATAAGGCGTTGCTCCATCTGCTCGGTGTGCTCTCGAATCCAGTGCACCTCTCCTGCCTCACCTTCACCGCTCTCACGCGAGAACTGCTCATGTTCGCGTTGCAATACCTCAAGCACGATACCAATCATCATGTTTAGAAAAACAAAGGCGACGATAAATATAAAGGTCAGATAGAAGATCCAGCTCAGGGGATAGACCTCCATCGTCTCATACATCACATCGGTCCAATCCTCAAAGGTTGCCACCCGGAACAGGGTCAGCATGGAGATGGAGATGTTCCCCCACAGCTCGGTATTGATCTTGCCGAAGAAGATGCTGCCCATTGCCGCATAGATGTAAAAGAAGATAAACATCAGCAGTGAGACATACCCCATGCGGGGGATGGCTTTGACAAAGGCGTTCAGCAGCACCCGCAGCTCAGGGATCATGGAGACCAGACGCAGCACGCGAAAGATGCGCAGCAGCCGTCCCAGCAGCGCCATCTCGGACTCATCGACCGGGATCAGGCTGGCGGTGACGATGATGAAGTCAAAGATGTTCCACCCTTTGCTGAAGAATTTTTTGAGGCTGTGATCGGCAATCATGCGAATGATGATTTCAACCAGAAAGATGAGGGTGATGCCGATATCCAGAACCCGGAAGACAAAGGCAACCTGGGGGTTGATGGCATAGGTTTTGGCGCCAATCACCAGGGCGGATATGACAATGATGGCGATAACAAAGGTCTCAAAGGTTTTGTTCTCGCGGATGGCGATGAAGCGCTGTTGCAGTGCGGCGGTATCGATCATGGGTCTGAGTGTGATAATAGATTTAAAGGGTCAGGCCATCTTGCGCAGTTCATACTCCAGGATACCCTCGGCACCCATGGCCTTGAGCTGCGGGATCAGACTGCGCGTAATACCGCAGTCAACCACAGTCTCAATCGCCAGCCACTGTTGATCGTACAGATGGCTGACGGTAGGCGCATGCAGGCTGGGCAGGATGGCGACGATCTCCTCTAGCCTCTCCTGCGGTGCGTTCAGCTTGAGTGCCACCTTGCGCCGTGCCATCAGTGCAGATTGCAGCATCAGCGCAATCTGTTCGATCTTCGCTTTTTTGACGGGATCGGCCAGTGCCGCCCGGTTGCTGATAAGGCGTGTTTCGGTGTGCAGCAGGTCACAGACGATGCGCAGGCCATGTGCCTTGATGGTGCTGCCGGTCTCGGTGATCTCGACCACCGCATCGACCAGCCCCTCGACCACCTTGGCCTCGGTCGCACCCCAGGAGAACTCCACCTCGGCATCGATGCCGCGTTCGGCCAGATAGCGTTTGGTAAAGCCCACCAGCTCGGTGGAGATCTTCTTGCCTTGCAGATCCTCAATAGACTGGATGGGCGAGTCCTGCGGCACCACCAGCACCCAGCGGCAGGGCTGGTCAGAGCTTTTGGAGTAGACCAGTTCGCTGATCTCCACCACATCGGCTTGCGTCTCCAGTATCCAGTCGTGTCCGGTCAGCCCCAGATCGAGGGTGCCGTTGGCGACATAGGGTGCCATCTCTTGAGAGCGCACCAGGGCGCAGCTGATCTCGGGGTCGTTGATGCTGGGAAAGTAGTTGCGCGAGCGCAGCTGTATATCCCAACCGGCCTGTGCAAAAAGTGACAGGGTGGCCTTTTCCAGACTCCCTTTGGGGATTCCTAATTTGAGTTGTGACATGGTTGAACCTGTAGAGTTGATTAGAGCCTGAGCCCGCCGAGGCGCTTGCGCAGACGATAGTTTCGAAAGACGATGCCGCTGATAAAGCCAAGCAGGAGCAGCAGCCCTGCCGCAGGCAGCAGCCAGAGCGGCAGCGCCGACAGACGCTGCTGCTCTGCCAGCCTGGTCTCAGACTCATACAGTGACTGGGTCAGCCGGTTGATCTGCTGCTGCGCCTCGGCCAGCTTCTCCCCTGCCGGGGTCGGGTCGGGGGATGTTTTTTGGCTCTGTTCAAGTGCCGCTTGCGCCTGTTGCAGCTTGCGGCGCAGCTCGCCTGCCGTGGCCTGTAGCTCCAGCAGCATCACCTGGGCGGGCTTCTCTTCAGAGATAAAACGGCGTTCGACCCACCCCTCGCTACGGTCGGGCAGGCGTATGCGGGCAAAATCCCTCTCTGTTTCCAGCAGCTCTACCGGCGTGCCACTTTGCAGAACCTGGCGGGGGCTGGCGCTGCTCTCCGGTTCTTCATACACCCCGGCCAGCAGCTTGTCCGTGATATAGGCGGCTGAAAGCGGCGATGTGAGTAACAGCAGCAACAACCCCACTATAAAAGGAGAGGTTTGCATGCGCCTATCCGCTGATACCACAGTGGCGCAGCAGGGCATCGACCTTTGGCTCTCTGCCCCGAAATGCGATGAACAGATCTGCCGCATCCTGTGAGCCCCCTTTTTCCAGGATATTGCACAGGAAGGATTCGCCACTGGCCGCATCAAAGATGCCGTTCTCTTCAAACAGGGAGAAGGCATCGGCTGAGAGCACCTCGGCCCACTTGTAGCTGTAGTAGCCTGCGCCATAGCCACCGGCAAAGATGTGCGAGAAGCCGTGGGCAAAGCGGTTGAAGGCAGGTGGTTTGACCACGGCGACCTGATCCCGGACCTGTTCCAGAATCTCATAGATGCGACCGCCCTGCTCCGGGTCGTACTCCAGGTGGATGCGGAAGTCGAACAGGCTGAACTCCAGCTGGCGCACCATCTGCATGGCAGACTGGAAATTCCTGGCGCGGCAGATCTTCTGGTAGAGCGCATCGGGCAGCGGCTCGCCGGTCTCGAAATGGCCGGAGATCAGATCCAGCGCCTCCTGCTCCCAGCACCAGTTCTCCAGAAACTGGCTGGGCAGCTCTACCGCATCCCAGGCGACACCGTTGATGCCGGAGACGGCATGGTAGTCGATGCGGGTCAGCAGG
>JALSJZ010000069.1 GCA_026989135.1 Sedimenticola sp.
TCAATCAGGCCGATGGCTGCCAGGATGATGGAGTAGGGCAGGATGATCCAGAGCGTCTCCAGAGAGAACGGAACCGCTGGGATATGGAACTCAGGGAAACCTCCCGCAATCGAGGCGAGATCACCAACCGTACGCAGATCCAGCCCCAGACCAATCACCAGCAGGGAGACCACCACAATGGCCACCAGCGAGGAGGGTACCGCTGTGGTAAAGCGGGGCAGATAGTGAATAATCGCCATCGTCAGCCCCACCATGCCCAGCATCAGCCAGAGCCCACCACCGCTCATCCACTCCATCTCGCCACCGGCGCTGGCCGTCTGAAAATTACTCAGCTGCGCAAGGAAGATCACAATCGCCAGGCCATTAACGAAACCCAGCATCACAGGGTGAGGCACGATACGAATGAATTTACCCAGGCGCAGCACCCCGGCCAGCATCTGGATCAGCCCCATCAGCACTACCGCAGCAAACAGATATTCGACCCCGTGGCTGGCAACCAGGCCAACCATCACCACGGCCAGGGCACCCGTGGCACCAGAGATCATGCCAGGGCGCCCGCCGATTGAGGCGGTAATCAGCCCCACCATGAACGCGGCGTAGAGCCCCACCAGCGGATTCACCCCCGCAACGAATGCAAATGCGATGGCTTCAGGCACCAGCGCCAGGGCCACAGTCAACCCTGACAGCAGGTCATCTTTAAAGCTGGCGGGGCGGCGGGAGCGAAGGAGTTCAAACATGGAGGGGGAGCCTTGATTTCTTTTGCCAAAGCAAAAAAGCTGCGGATTGTACAGGCTATTGGCAGCCCTTCCAATAGATTTACCCGATTGCTCTTCGATTCAGGAAACTAATGAATACAAAAGAATCATTCAAGAAGCATCTATACTAGCCGTAAACAGAGGTATCGATACAAATTTTGCTGGTTTTTATAATATAAAGGGGGGAGGGATCATGAAGAGATGGCAGAGGGTACTGGCACTATCAATAGTGCTTTTCCTAATGATGACAGTGCAGGCCGCGGCAGCAAAGCCAAAGTATATTGGCGTAGAAAAATGTGCAAACTGCCATAAGGCAAACTATCTTGCATGGAAGACCAGCAGCCACGCCAAAGCATTTAATGTGTTGAAGCCGGGCAAAAGAAAAAAGGCAAAGCTGCGTGCAGGTCTTGACCCTGAAAAGGATTACACAACAGATAAAAAATGCATAAGGTGCCATGTAACCGGCTATCGAAAAAGAGGGGGCTTCAAGGATATTGAGTCCACCCCGCAGATGGCAGGTGTGGGCTGTGAGTCATGCCATGGCCCCGGCAGCAAATATGCCGTGCTGCACGATAAAAAAATGTACGGTTTTGCAAAGAGCGAGGCGACTGAACTTGGGCAGCTTTATGGCGCAGATAATGAAACGGTCTGCCTGCAGTGCCATGCCCATAAAGACTCTCCAACCCATGAAAAGCTGGATGATAAATACCGATGGGATTGGAAGGAGAAGCTAAAGGTGCGTAAGGCATATCACCCAAAATCCAAGAAAAAGAGCCAGTTCTCATTTTAGGAAACCGTGAGGCATGCGCTTAATAAAGCAGCTGTTGCAAACCCTTGAAAACATGAATCTCAGTACGAAATTTATTGGGGCGATATCCATCATATTGCTGTTTATGACGGTGATGGATATTGCCTTCAATGCCGAAAAAAGCAGAAAGATTACACACGATACGGTAAAAGAGTGGGCCTTTCTGTTCGCTGAAAATGTGCGTGTCTCTTTAAATACGCTGATGCGCAATGGAGAGATGGACATCCGCTTTTCACTCTTCGACACCATGCAAAAAGAGTTGACCGGGTTAAAGGATGTGCGTGTCATCAGAAGCCAACTGACGAATGATCTATTCATGGAGGTCAACAAAAGAACCGTAATACCACCACTCGAAGAGGCAAAGAGAGGATATGAAAATGAGCTTTCCGAGCTGAATGCACAGCTTGCAGCCACTCTGGATGAAGATGAAAGAGAGGAGATTCAGGAGCAGATAGAGGATCTAAGCTACAACATCTCAGAGATTGATGAGCAGATTGAAGAGGCCTCTGCTTTTATTGCAATGAATCCTCGAGAGCAACCCAGGGACGAACTGGATAAAACCGTGCTGGAAACAGGTAAAGCGATCTATCGTTTCAGTGGTGACAATGCCAGAGTGCTCATACCCTATACGGCAAAAAAAGAGGGGTGTTCTGAGCAGGATGGCTGTCACCTGTATGCCAAACCTGGCGATGTGTTAGGCGCAATCAATCTTGAGTTTTCACTGGAGGCGATTAACCAGCAGATCAAGGATAACAATGTAGAGATGGCCGGACTATGGTTTATACGTTTTGTCATATTTTTACTGGTTATTATTTTTTTGCTGTCATTCATCATCACCAAAAACCTTTATAAAATGCTTGATGTATTTGGCAAGATATCTGAGGGTGACTTTTCCGTACGCGCCGAGGTAAAAAGCAAAGATGAAATTGGGCTGTTAGGCAATGGCTTTAACAAAATGGCCGCTTCACTTGAAGAGACAAGGAAGGAGCTGGATAAACGGCTGCTTGAAATCTATGCCCTGTATAATGTAAGCAAGACACTCAATACTGGTTTTGAAACGGAGCAATTACTGATCAAACTAATAAAGGATATCAGTAAAAATATGGATATTGATCGCATGATGATCCTGCTGCCGGACACGAAATTCACCAAACTTACGGTGGCCTCACATACCGGCTTTACCAAAGAGGAGATCAGCCGCGTAAAACCCAACCTGTATGAAGGCGTCTACTCTTTGGTTGCATCGGAAGGGATCTGTCGGATCATTGAAAACATCGACACCGATGTTACGGTGACAGAGCAAGACATCTTCAGCAAAGATATTGGCTCATTGATTGCCGTCCCGTTACTGCGGCGCGGTGATGTATTAGGGATTATATGCGCCTTTAGAAACCGCCCGAAACAGTTTGGCTTTTCTGATCTGAAACTGTTCAACAGCGTGGCTGAACATCTGGCCGTTGCGCTGGAAAATGCCCGCCTGTTTGAAAAAACCAAAGAGATGGCCATTACAGACGGCCTTACCAATCTCTATAACAAACGATTCATGCTGGAGAAGCTGGAGTCTGAAATGAATCGTGCAGCAAGGAGTGGGCAGGATCTATCCTTCCTGATAATGGATATCGATAACTTTAAACATTATAACGATACCAATGGCCACCCGGCAGGCGACCGACTGCTTAAAGAGCTCGCATCAATAATACAAAACTACATTCGAAAAACAGATATTGCATGCCGTTATGGTGGGGAGGAGTTTGTAGTGATACTCCCGGAAACCAAAAAAACCGATGCAAAAATTGTTGCCGAGAAGCTGGTTAAAAAGATAGCCGGACACCCCTTTGAGTTTGCAGAGAACCAGCCACTTGGATGTATCTCTGTCAGCATGGGGCTGGCCACCTACCCACACGACGCCTCTGATGTTGAGGCGCTGATCATTATTGGTGACAAAGCACTCTATGCCGCCAAAACCAGCGGTAAAAACCGGGTGGTTCTCAGCTAATCATGCCCTCCCGGAGGGGCCTGTCCGAGAATAGAAGCCGTAGGTGGGTCAGTTTAATTGGCCATTAACACGTAGCGAGGGGAAGCCATTTTGAGTCAGATTTTCCGATTAAATGAGGCGAATATTGGGCATATTTAACGAATTTAATCGGGAAATCTGGGCAAAATAGCTTTTCCGCAGTAGGCTGTCTATTCTCG
>JALSJZ010000070.1 GCA_026989135.1 Sedimenticola sp.
TATTCCACAACGAGGGTTGTAAATCCGGTCTGGTGTTCAACCCGGCTACCCCCTTGTCATACCTGGAATATGTGATGGAGAAGGTGGATATGATTCTGCTGATGTCCGTGAACCCCGGTTTTGGTGGGCAGAGCTTCATCCCTGCCACGCTGAACAAGTTGCGTCAGGTGCGCAGGATGATTGACGCGTCCGGGCGGAAGATCCGGCTGGAGATCGATGGTGGCGTAAAGGTTGATAACATCCGTGAGATCAGAGAGGCCGGGGCCGATACCTTTGTCGCCGGCTCCGCACTCTTTGGTGCTGCACGAGATGATGATCCCAACCGCTACGACAGCATCATACAGGCGATGCGTGCCGAGCTGGCCAAAGCCGACAGATGAAGCTGCCCCATCCAACCGTTGCATTGGGCGCTGCTGCTGCGATAGCGGCCATCCACCACTATCGCTCGGTACAGCTGATCACCCTTGAAGAGCAGCTCTTCTATATCGTACTGCTTGCGCTGCTGGTGATCAGCAGCCTCTGCTGGGTCGTGCGCTCAGCCGCAGACCCCGAACGCATCAGAAAAGCCCGCATGCCACGCGGCGTAAAGGTCAGTCTGGCCGCCTTTTTTTGGGTCTCAGGCCTGATGGCTGTCGGGGCGCTGATCCTGCTGCCGGTAATGGGGCTCTCCGCCTTAAAGGTGATGGCCGGGCCGGGTGCACCTTTTCTGCTGCTGGGCGGGTCTGCCCTGTTCCTTCCTTTCATTGAAAAGCGGGTGCATTAGCCCCGTATTTACTTAAAGTAGTGAATCTCGTTATGTTGAATAAACCTCAAATGATCCTGTTGGATCTGGACGGCACCCTGGTGGACAGCGTGCCGGATCTGGCCTTTTGTGTGGATGCCATGATGGAGCAGTTAGGGCTTCCCACCCGTGGTGAGGAGCAGGCGCGGGACTGGGTCGGCAACGGCATGGAGCGGTTTGTCCGCAGAGCCCTGGTTGGTGCACTTAAAGGGGAACCGGATGAGGCACTGTTCCAACGGGCCTACCCGATATTTTTGCAGCTCTATGCCGAGAACACCGCACAGCGCTCTACCGTCTACCCCGGCGTTTGTGATGCGCTGGATTACATGCAGGCCATGGAATATCCGCTCGGCTGCGTAACCAATAAGGCCAGCAGCTTTACTGAAACCCTGCTGAAAGAGCTGGGGTTGTGGGACTATTTTGGCGTCGTGGTCTGTGGTGATACGCTGTCAACAAAGAAGCCAGACCCCGCACCCTTGCTGTATGCGGCCAGAAAACTCAACGCCACACCGCTTCAGTCGCTCATGATTGGTGACTCTGTCAATGATGTCCGGGCGGCCCGCTCCGCAGGGTTCCAGGTGGTTTGCGTCAGCTATGGCTACAACCATGGAGAGGATATCAGCAAAGCCATGCCCGACCGGGTGGTGGACTCCCTGCTGGATCTTATGGGAACTATCTAAGAGGGATAACCGCTCGAAACTTTCTCTGTTTTGGTTTATCTTAGCGCCCAACCAGACAGGAACCCAAAATGTATCATCTTCTGCACAACATGCTCAAAACAGGCACGCGATGGCGTGGGTGATCTAGATCCCCCGCCCTGCCTGATGAATGTTGTCTGGAGAGAAGCATGACCCCCGAACAGTTCGAAACCCTGGCCAGCCAAGGCCATAATCGTATACCCCTGATGCGCGAAGTGCTGGCGGATCTCGATACCCCGCTGAGCGTCTACCTCAAACTGGCCGACGGCCCCTACTCCTACCTGTTTGAATCAGTGCAGGGCGGTGAGAAGTGGGGGCGCTACTCCATCATCGGCCTGCCCTGCCGCACCCTGCTGCGGGTCAATGGCCTGAAGATCAGGGTAGAGAGCGATGGCGAAACCGTCGAAGAGGTCGAGGTGGATGACCCGCTGGCCTGGATCGAAACCTTTCAGGCGCGCTACCAGGTTGCCACCGACCAGGATCTGCCCCGCTTTACCGGTGGCCTGGTGGGCTACTTTGGCTACGATACCGTGCGTTACATCGAGCCGCGTCTGGCCAACTGCCCCAACCCGGATCTGCTGGGTACCCCGGATATCCTGCTGATGGTCTCCGATGAGGTGGTGGTGTTTGACAACCTGAAGGGTCGCATCTACGTCATCGTGCATGCCGACCCCACCCAGGGTGAGACCTTTGACTCAGCCCAGGCACGCCTGCAATCCCTGGTCGATAAGATGAAGGGTGCCATAGCCCCCCAGCCAGAGCGCCCCGCACGCGCCATTGACGAGTCTGATTTTGTCTCCGGTTTTACCGAAGAGAGGTTCAAGCAGGCGGTGAAGCGCGTCAAGGAGTACATCCTGGATGGCGATGCGATGCAGGTGGTGCTCTCCCAGCGGCTCTCCATCCCGTTTACGGCACCGCCGCTGGATCTCTATCGGGCGCTGCGCGGGGTCAACCCCTCGCCCTATATGTATTTCCTTAACCTGGATGACTTCCATATCGTAGGCTCCTCCCCCGAGATCCTGACCCGATTGGAGGATGGCATCGTCACCGTGCGCCCCATTGCGGGCACCCGCCGCCGGGGTCACACCGAGCAGGAGGACAGAGCACTGGAGGCCGAACTGCTGGCCGACCCCAAAGAGCTGGCGGAACATCTGATGCTGATCGACCTGGGGCGCAACGATGCCGGTCGGGTAGCAAAGATCGGCACCGTTGAGCTGACTGAGAAGATGATCGTCGAGCGCTACTCGCATGTCATGCATATCGTCTCTAATGTGGTGGGCGAGCTGAAAGAGGGGATGAGCGCCATGGATGTGCTGCGCGCCACCTTCCCGGCGGGTACCGTCAGCGGTGCGCCGAAGATCCGCGCCATGGAGATCATCGACGAGCTGGAGCCGGTGAAGCGCGGTGCCTACTCCGGCGCAGTGGGTTATCTCGCCTGGAATGGCAATATGGATACCGCGATTGCCATCCGCACCGCAGTGATCCAGGGCAAGACCCTGCATATCCAGGCTGGTGCCGGCATAGTGGCCGACTCCATCCCCGAGCTGGAGTGGAAAGAGACCATGAATAAAGGCCGCGCCATCTTTCGCGCGGTGGCGCAGGCAGAGGCCGGGCTGGAGAGTTGATGAATGGCAGGGATCTCATAACCAGAAGATTCAGGCAACTGCTGGTTGCGATGGCGTGCGCAGCCGGTATCATCCTGACAGGGCTTTATCTGGAGTCGATACCCCTGATGGTCACAGGGGTCGTGCTTGTCTGGGTGCTGAGCCGTTACGGTTATAAAACCATGCATTGTCCATACTGCAACAGGTCTTTATATGAGCATCTGTTTCATGAGGAGGCCATCTGGGCCAGCTGGATTTCGTGGACAAAAAACCAGCCCAAAGAGTGCCCCTCTTGCAAGACCAGCTTTAGCAAGCCCATTTAAACAAATGCAACCATAACAAGGCATAGACAGATGCTGCTAATGATCGACAACTATGACTCCTTCACCTACAACCTGGTGCAGTATCTGGGTGAGCTGGGAATAGAGGTAGAGGTTCACCGCAACGACCAGATCACGCTGGAGCAGATCGAGGTGATGAAGCCGGATCAGCTGGTCATCTCCCCCGGCCCCTGCACGCCGGATGAGGCCGGCATCTCGGTCGATGCCATCAAACGGTTTGCCGGGCGCATCCCCATCCTGGGGGTCTGCCTTGGGCATC